>NZ_CM174457.1:3767500-3962962 GCF_057837975.1 Sphingobacterium sp. KH_072
TGGACTACCAGGGTATCTAATCCTGTTTGATCCCCACGCTTTCGTGCATCAGTGTCAATCAATGCTTAGACAGCTGCCTTCGCAATCGGTGTTCTGAGACATATCTATGCATTTCACCGCTACTTGTCTCATTCCGCCATCTTCAACATAATTCAAGCTATTCAGTATCAAAGGCACTGCATCGGTTGAGCCGATGTCTTTCACCCCTGACTTAAATAGCCACCTACGCACCCTTTAAACCCAATAAATCCGGATAACGCTTGGATCCTCCGTATTACCGCGGCTGCTGGCACGGAGTTAGCCGATCCTTATTCTTACGGTACATTCAGCTTCCTATACATAGAAAGGGTTATTCCCGTACAAAAGCAGTTTACAACCCATAGGGCAGTCATCCTGCACGCGGCATGGCTGGTTCAGGCTTGCGCCCATTGACCAATATTCCTTACTGCTGCCTCCCGTAGGAGTCTGGTCCGTGTCTCAGTACCAGTGTGGGGGATTCTCCTCTCAGAGCCCCTAGACATCGTAGCCTTGGTAAGCCGTTACCTTACCAACTAGCTAATGTCACGCGAGCCCATCCATATCCTATAAATATTTAAATACATTAACATGTGTTAACGTATTGTTATGCGGTGTTAATCCGAATTTCTTCGGGCTATCCCCCTGATATGGGTAGGTTGCTCACGCGTTACGCACCCGTGCGCCACTCTCAAATCGGGTAGCAAGCTACCCTCAGATCCCGTTCGACTTGCATGTATTAGGCCTGCCGCTAGCGTTCATCCTGAGCCAGGATCAAACTCTCCATTGTAAAATGAATTGTTCGACACCTAACTATTTATATAAAATAATTAGAAATTGTCTTTTTTTAATATCTAATCCGGAATCGTATTTTTTATTCTAGCTTTCTCATTTTCTTATTCCGTGACTTTCGCCGCCTCATTAGAATCTAATTAAGCTAAACTACTCACCACGCATCATGATCATTTCTTTAAAGAACTTGCTCGCCGCCGCATCGCGCTTTGGCCTTTATGTTTTACTCTTTCGAGCTTAACGTTTCATTTTGTTACCCTTCCTATCTGGTTGGGATTGCAAAGGTAGGAATCTTTTCTGAACTTCCAAATTTATTTTGAAAATAATCTGAAGATCTCCCCGCTCCGAAAATCAAAATTATCATAGCCTAAACCATCATAAACCTACTTTTCTATCTTTTCAACATCGTTCCTCCCTTGCGGAGTGGTGCAAAGGTAGAATAAAATTTCGCACCCCAAAAACATTTCTAACTCTTTTCTGTTTAACAATACCTAACTGCCTAGAAACGAGATGAGAAAATTTTAATAAAAATCTACTCTAAACCATCCCACCTTTTGTGCCTAGCCATTTAGACCTGTATAGGAAATCTAAAGTGACTTACTCAGGTATTATAAAAAACGGCTACATATCGTAAATATTATATTAATGTTAAAATAAAATCAGTTGGCTACTCGACATATTTGGCAAAGAAAGACTCCACTCGAGCCGGACTTAGCATTTGCCACAGTGATGCAACAGTCCACCCAGGAGCAAAAATATCGTTGTAAAAACCTTTCCCATTTTTTCCATAATCCCAATTTGTGTGTTGCACAACTTCCGGATAGTAACCTTTCTTCCCAATATCAAATAAAGAATCCTCTTGTGGCATCAATTGAAGCATGCTTGTTTTGATAACATTTGAAAATGCAGCAAAGCGCGGCAACTGTCTTTCTTTAGCCAACCAATCCAGCACAGTTGCAAACTCGAAGATGAATACATCTATATGATTATTCTCTACCGACACATTGCCCCAACCTCTCGATTTGAATCCGACATCGCCTAGCATTTGCCCCTGCGCAAAAGGAACATCCCACAGGTAATACCAAGACAAGCAGAAGTAGGCTGACTTTTGACACAGGTCTATATAATGTACGCGTTCTTTCCCTTTGGTAACCATCGCTAGGTAATACATCGCTGTTGACGCGTATAAGGAAGCTTCTTTATCTTCACAATTGGCATCTAAGGTGGATGAAAAGTAATCTGCTTTCGCAATTATTTCTCGCTCCAAGTACTCGGCAGAAAGCTTGACTTCTTCCAGATAGCTTTTATTCTTAAAATAGGCATAACCCATGGTGAGTGGTAAGATCGCTGATGGCGTACTCCCACCAGAAGCATCGGTAATCTGGAAGTTGTCGTTGAATTTTCGTGGGTAACTACCATCCTGCTGCTGTAATTTTTGGAAATTGAGAAAGATCTTTTTCAGCTTACCTTCCCATTCTGGGTGCTTACGGCCTTTAGTAGCTTCATAACTTAAGTAGTTTAACACAGCAAACAGTCCTTCGGACTGACGGCGAATACTGTACTCTTGGGTTTCCGTTTGTTTCCCATAATCCACAAACTCCTTGAAAAACCCTTGCTCCGTAAAGCCGTGTTGCAAATAAGAATCATATATCGCGTTGGCTTTTTGTACGAGATCCGTATTTCCAACTTGTTCGCCATATTCTAATGCATTGTAGGCATTCAACAATACTCGCCCCACAAAGCCGACTTCTGCAACCCCAGTACTGGCGGCATCATCGGTACGCATGTGTACACCCGAGTAGTATTTTAGCGCAAACTCATCCACATAGCTTTCTGAAAAGAAATTGGACAAAGCGTGCTTGGCCTCGTCATCAGGGATTGCTTCGGCATAAGGCTCTGGTTGAAATAAGTCGTAGGAATAATTCCAAACGTCGGCCATGAAGCCGGAATAATCGGTGGCTTTCCCTTTTTTAATCTCCCAAGTTAGTTTTCGAGTTTTTCCTTTTTCTAGCTTTTCAAATGCCTGCACAGAAGGTGCCAATGTGAGCTTACGGATGTATGTTTTAGGTGTTTCATGATAAGGGAAACCAAATACAAGGGCTGAGTTGCCGTTATTGTTACGAAAACCCGTGAAACCCAAGGACGTTTCGCCCGAAAGTATCACTTCCCCGCTTTGATGTGTTGTTAATGTTTCTTTGTCCGACTTATCCCGACGGACAACTGTATAGTAATCTCCATTTTGCTCATGGTAAATACCAGTGAGCGGTATGCTTAAGCGATCTTCACGCACTTGCCAACTATCGCTGGTAGCGAATGATGGTGCTTCTTTTGGCGACCTCAAGTTGCGTCGATACCAAAATCCGGGCATCAAAAATTGACAATCGGCATGCTTAACAGCATTCAGATTATACACTTCCTCTAAGTTATAATATACCGTCTCATTCGCTGTAATTTCGAAGGAGATGCGGACCGCATCTCCAACCTCTTCCGCCTTTCGCACAATCGTGAGTGGTAAGAGCTCTTTAGATTGTAGTATACCCGAACCGTTGTCAGATAAGGGAAAGGTTTTCGCTGGATTACCTGGTTTCTTCAAAGAGATACGCCATTCCGAATCATTTGGCAAGTTTTCGGCAAATATATAGCTAGCTAAACAAGTCATTGCTAGCATAAAAATCATTCGTTTGATCATAAATTGTAAATATGGTAATGTACTTAATTTAATACATCGGGTTTTGAACCGCGTAAAGATTGTTGTTGACTTCGTCTGATGGTATGGGCAAACTGCGGTGTCTACCGATGACAAAATTATTAAAGTCTGCGTCGCGTGATTTTAATTCATCGATGCCGGTTTGTGAATCCACTAAGCCCCAACGCTTGATATCTGTCCAACGATGTCCTTCGCTGGCGAGCTCCATAAAACGTTCCATTTGCAAGCGTTTCAAAAATGTTGCCTGATCGGTTGTGGCCGCAGCGTGATTAACAGCAAGCGCAGGCATGTTGGCACGCGTTCGCACCCGATCTACCATTCGCACCGCATCAGATAAGCTCCCTCCAGATTCAGCAAGACATTCAGCATACATCAACAATGCATCGGCAAAACGGATCACTCGTACGTTGGTCGGATTGTGGTAATCGTCGAATCCCCGATCGGTCGATGCATATTTCCGAAAGAATACGCGCCCCTGATAATTATTCTGTTGCCACAAGGCCCCATTACTTATTAAAGAATAAATCTGCGAATTGTTCTCAAAATCGACTTCCATACCTTCATAAAAAGCGGTAGATTTCAAACGTACATCGAAGCCGTCGTTTATATCGCGCTCTTTTTTGAATTCGGTCACCAACCACGGACGTAACTCGCCATCGTTCCACCCTATTCCGGGAGGCAACAATTTCTCCGCTTCGGTCAGGTCATTAATAGCTTGTTGGAAAACCTCCGTTTCTGTAAATCCTTCAGGTTGTAGATCAGGCGTGGATGGCTCCAATACGATGGGCACACTTTTGTTTTCGCTACCCCACAACACCGCCAAATTATAATAGTACAGTGCGTGCAAGAAATAGGCTTGCCCTAATAGGTGTGATTTTTTCTCTTCACTAGCGAACTCAATTGCGGGCACTTGAGTAAGCACTTGATTGGCGCGAAAAATCGCATATATCCGCGCTCCGCGAATGTGCTGACCGAGTAGCGATTTGGGCAAATTATATCCAATGGCCATTTGCTTAATACGTAGGTAACTGCCGTTTTCTAACCAGCGATCCTGATCGGGCCGAGCATTTCGCGTATCGGTAAAATCTTCCTTTGCGAAAGGATTCGTTCCAAACGTGATATCATAAGCTCCATTGCCCAAACCGTAACCTCCATAATTTCTGTCATCATAAATGGGAATAGTAGGCAACATTCTGTACACATCTACGATGGGATTGCTATCCAACTCTTCGACATCATAATGACTCAGGATCATGTTTTCACCGATAGTAAACTTAACATGCTCTCCAAAGTCGCGCCTGGCGGATGTGTTGGAGCGCAGCGTAAAACGCTCGCTGCTTGTCCCGATTGTCGTACCCGAATTGGACTGATAGTTACCGGAAATCAAATAACGACTATTTTTGCCTCCACCAGAAAAGGAGACATTATGATCATCCACAATTACGGTTTTAAAGACTTCCTCTTGCCAATCCGCATTGCCGTCAAAATGATTGGCCAAACCCCGTAGATCTGTATTCCCGTCATTTATGGCATTTGAATAGGCCATGTCGTTGAGCCCGACCCATTGTTCTCTGTTGGTGAGATTGTATTTGGGCAACCATTGTATCGAACGCCGAGACGAAAGATCAATCTTCATAGGGCCATCCGCGCCTTGCTTCGCCGTGATAATAATGACACCATTACCCGCTCGAGAACCATAAATCGCTGCAGCCGAAGCATCTTTTAGCACTTGAATACTTTCAATATCATTAAAGTTAAAGTCACGATTCGCACCTGAAATAACACCATCTACTACATACAAGGGGTTGCTATTCCCAAAAGTTCCCGTTCCTCTAATTTCTACTTTGCCTTCAGATCCTGGCGCACCGCCTGTACGCACATTTACACCGGGCACCGTTACTAGCGCATCGCCCACCGTTCCAGTTACCGTGGTATTCTTCATTTCATCGGGTTTGAAGATCGATACTGCACCGGTAAGATCCGCTTTGCGAACCGTTTGATAACCGATTACGACCACTTCTTCTAGCTTTTGGTCGCCCACTGCCATCATATATTAATAGAAGATTGACCGGTGTAGAGAAATTGCTGTGATTGGAGCCCAACTTTATCAAAATACAAAGTATCTCCGGCCGATGCTCGAATTGTAAAATCACCGCTAGCATTGGTGGCGGTCACTGCGTTGGCCGCGCGCACGGTCACATCTGAAACAGCCGCTCGGTCATTGTCTGTCACCTTACCTTTTACCTCCACTTGACTGTAGACAGCAAGGGAGCAAAAGGAAAACAGCACCATGAACATGGTTTTTATCATAAGATTTGTTTTAGTTGCGGGTTATTAGTTAGTACTAACCCATAGTTGTTGTGATAATTCTAGTTTTTCAATAGTTAATGTGTGTTGCCGATTGGTAAATCAGCCATATCTCGATTCAGTTCTAATGATAGAGCTGTCCGATACAACTTGCTAAGGCTTGGAGTTAGTGCTTTTCTCCGCCACCGCTTCCTTGCTTTTTCAAAATCAATTTAAATTCACCTAATTATTGTCTATCCTCCCGGTTGCTAATCATATATAAACATCCCCCATAGGACAATCATTAGATCCAAGACAGCCACAGACTGATAGGCCAAACTTCACGGTAAAAAATTTTAATACTTATATTATATTTAAGGTTTACTGCTGCGTCAGAAGACGCCATAACAAATATAGAAGTTAGCACATCCTTCGTGATAGCAGATTAAGATCAATAAATTGCATATTTGTATCATAACGACCATAATCGGTGTACGATGCATTAAAAATAAATGCGGAAGTGCAGTATTAGGCATTGCGTTTAGAAGAATTTATATCGACCTAGAAAATATTACATGTCGATGGTAGATTCGAAGCTATTAGCACACAACACGGATGTACTGCACGGATACGCGGCATCTCCAATAGCAATAAGATATTATAAAATGGATATTATATACGGACTAGATTTAGTAGGAACGATGATGTTTGCGATATCTGGTTCCATGGCAGCCAATAGAAATAACGTCGATGTATTTGGGGTTGGCTTTATGGGATTTGTCACCGCTATCGGCGGTGGGTCGCTTCGTGATATCTTTCTGAATATTCGCCCCGTATGGGTTGAGGACGGCAATTACATCATGGTGATCTCACTAGGGGTATTGATTTCTCTCACGTTTAACAGGCAATTGTACGCGTTGGCGCGTACATTAACCCTATTTGATGCTATTGGTATCGGATTTTTCACCGTTGTAGGTGTAGAGAAATCCTTGAATTATGAAAGCAATGCATTTGCGGCAGTACTACTGGGAATGTTTTCGGCCTCCATGGGCGGTGTGATCAGAGATGTATTATTACAAATTCCACCACTAATATTACGTCGCGAGATTTATGCGACAGCATGTATCGCTGGAGCGACGCTTTTCGTTATCTTAGATAATATGGCTATCGACCCAGCGATCAACGCATTTGTCAGCGCGAGTTTAGTCTTTACTATTCGGATCATCTCTGTTCGTTACAACTGGTCGTTACCTATTGGCAAGCCAATATACCCGAAACAAGAACTATGAGCTCCAATAGCAAGCTATCGTTTTTTCTTTTGCAGAGGGAAACGCATTTTGTACGAAGTCCGTACCTCCCCTTTCGAAATCGCATCTAACTTCGATTTTAGCATCGCCTTCTTCAATGGTCTTAATTTATCTAAAAACAGTTTGCCTTCGATATGATCATACTCGTGTTGCACCACGCGCGCGGCTAGGCCAGTAAGTTCCATTTCATATTCCTCGAAATTCTCATCCAAGTAATTAATGATAATGTTTTCTTTGCGCATCACCTCCTCATTAATATGCGGAATACTCAAGCAGCCTTCGTTGAAGCCCCACTCTTTGCCGCTTTGCTCCACCATAATCGGATTGATAAACACATGTTTAAAGTCTTTTGCCGTAGCATCTCCCGGGCCATCTTCATCATCTTCGCCAAATGGAGAAGCATCGATCACGAATAAACGAATCGGTAAACCCACCTGCGGAGCCGCTAAACCTACACCACTGGCGGCATACATCGTATCAAACATATTTTCAATCAATCCCTTCAGATTAGGATAATCCTCTTCTATCTCTTCTGCCTTTGTACGTAATACCGGATCTCCGTAAGCTACTATAGGTAATTTCATGCTATTTTTCTTTTGCACCGCAAAGTTACCAATTATTCGTCAGTGTACATATTATCCATGCAACATGTACATGATTTGATCGCAAGACCTGATATCGTCTGATTTGCGAAAGACTTGATAAAACCTACGGTGAGGCCGAATGGAAAATGTGTAATTTTGATCTATGCAAGCAATTTTAGGCAGATTCAGGGCAGCGCTCAGCGAGATTATGATGGACGAGGTCAGCGCAATCACATCTGATGAAGGAGTCATTGAGTTAGCTTCCGCAAAAATGCCGATGCGCTTATGGATCTATCCAGATGATGTGCCGAATAGGATCACGAACAGCGATGGCCTAAAAACCATCCATATCGATGCCCATGTGCTGGCGCAAGATATGTACAAAGTGCTAGCGCGAATACGAACGATTGCAGGTTATGGTCGCCGAATCTATGCACGACAAACCGTGGTAGCCCGAGTAGACAAACGGATTACAACAGCCTTTCTTACCGAACATCATTTGCAGGCACCGATGCCCGGGAAATATCGGTACGGATTGTATTTCCAAGGTGAGCTGGTAAGCATTGCCGTATTTAGCGGTGGCCGACGCATGCAAGGGCACCCAGAAGAATATCATCGTTCGTTTGAACTGATTCGTTTCTGCCACAAGCGGGATTTCATTGCCATCGGCGGATTGTCCAAACTGATTGCTGCCTTTCGGAAAGATTTCAAGCCGGGCGATCTCATGACTTACGTGGATCGGGATTGGTCGCAGGATTCTTCGCTGCAGCAGATCGGCTTTGTCGAGAAAGGGACGCTAGAACCTCAATCCGTTGTTGTCCCTCAGAAACCACCAATCGCGACTACTCTCGCGGAAGAAAAGGATCATCCAACGATCTACAAGATGAACAGCGGCAGCACGAAATTGGTGTTACAATTCGATAATACGAATTAGTTTTCGCTATATTTAGACCTCAAAACATCAGAAAAACATGACAAGAAAACTACGCATGGGTATGATTGGTGGCGGCCTGGATGGTTTCATCGGCGGGGTACATCGCATAGCTGCCTTTATTGACGGCAAAATTGATTTCGTCTGTGGCGCACTTAGTGTTGATCCAGAAAAAGCAACGGAATCTGGGAAGGCTTTATTTTTACAACCTGACCGAACATATACCGATTACATCGATATGATACAAAAGGAGGCGCTACTTCCCGAAGATATTCGTATGGATTTCGTAAGTATCGTTACCCCCAACTTTTTACATTTTGGCCCAGCCAAATTGGCGCTGGAGAGCGGTTTCGACGTTGTCGTAGACAAGCCAATGACCATATCTGTTGAAGAAGCAAAGGAGTTACAAGATATTATCCAACGCACAGGACGTACGCTTGCACTTACCCATACTTATTCGGGTTATCCGATGGTTAAGCAGGCCAAAGCCATGGTGAAGGACGGACATTTTGGAAAAATTAGAAAAATAGTCGTCGAATATCCTCAAGGTTGGTTGGCACGATTGACTGAAAAAGAACTTAGTAGCGGTGCCGAATGGCGTTCTGACCCAACAAAGTCTGGCAAATCACTCGTAATGGGCGATATCGGTACGCACGCTGCCCATTTGGCAGAATATGTTTCCGGACTTCGCATCACTGACCTCTGTGCCGATCTTACTACTTTTGTAGAAGGGCGTAGCATGGACGACGATGGTTCAGTATTGCTTCGTTTCACCGATGGTGCAAAAGGTGTCTTAATGGCTTCGCAGATTTCTGCCGGCGAAGAGAATGCGGTACGCATTCGTATCTATGGCGAAAAAGGTGGTCTGGAATGGGCCAATGAAGACCCCAACAATCTAATCATTAAAATGCTTGACCAACCTAGACAGATTTATCGTACCGGAAACGCCTATGCGGCTCCGTATACATTAAGCTCTTTCGCAACCTACAACACACGTATTCCTTCCGGTCACCCAGAAGGATTATTAGAAGCTTTTGCGAATATTTACCGCAATTTCGCGGAAACTGTATCGGCAAAACGTGAAGGACAAACTCCAACAGACGAGCAATTGGATTTCCCGAATGTGAACGATGGTGTTCGCGGCATGCAATTCATCGATACCGTGGTACAAAGCCATGCAAGCAATGAGAAATGGACCAAATTTGAAGAATAATTCATGATCGGCGAGCCGAATTTGAAAACCATGATAGATCAGGCGAAAGATAATCTTTCGCCTGATTCGTTATTAATAATACTTGGCCCCACAGCCTCTGGCAAAACTTCGCTGGCAGTTTCTCTGGCAGCAGAGCTGAATGGCGAAATCATTTCGGCAGATTCCCGGCAGGTATACCGGCACATGGATATCGGCACAGGAAAAGATTTAAGTAGCTACGGCGAAATCCCGCATCACCTGATCGACATTGCCGAACCCGGAGAACGGTATCAGGCAGATCGGTTTCGGCAGGATTTCTTTGACGCCTTTGATGACATAATTTCCCGTGGCAAGCAACCCATTCTCTGTGGTGGCACAGGATCTTACATCCAATCTATCTTACAGCGTTCGCGCTACGCACAAATTCCAAAAGATCCCACGCTACAGGCCGAATTGGCTTTACGCTCCAAAGAACAATTAATTGCCGACATTCAACAAATTGGCAGCCCACCTGATTATAAAATCGACTTTCATAATCATAAGCGGCTAGTACGTGCATTGGAGATTGTCTTATATTTAAAGCAGCATAATCCTACTTTAATACCTCAACGAATCATCCAACGCTATTATGCGATTGGGTTAAATCCACCGCTTACCCAAAGACGCCAGGCCATCCAACAAAGACTGATACACCGTTTTGAACAAGGATTGATCGCCGAAGTGCAAAACTTGCTGCAGCTGGGTCTCAATCACGAATATCTGGATTATTACGGATTGGAATACCGATATGTGAGCCTTCACCTCCAAGGAACATTATCGTATAACGCGATGGTCGAAAAACTGACGACTGAAATACATCGCTATGCTAAACGGCAAATGACCTACTTCCGAAAAATGGAAAAAGATTGCATTGCCATCCATTGGATCTTCTAAAGATTATCATCAAAGACTTTCTTTTATATCTAGCGATTGTATTATAATGGCAATGTAAGTTTTGCACAATTAGATTGTGCACAATATAAATAACCATACCTTTGTTATGTGATTAACGTAGAAGAGAACAAACAGTTGAAGCTGAAAAATCAGCTATGTTTCCCGATTTATGCTTTGGCACGGGATATCATCGCTGCCTATCGCCCACTATTAGAGGCGATTGACCTTACCTACCCGCAATATCTGGCACTGTTAGTGCTGTGGGAAAAGCAGGAGCAAAGTGTTTCGCAGCTGGGAGAACACCTAGATCTAGATAGTGGGACATTGACGCCTTTGCTAAAGCGAATGGAACAAAAAGGTTTGTTAAACAGACGACGAAGTACGGCAGACGAGCGGAGTGTGTTGATTTCCCTAACAGAAGCAGGATCACTACTGCGAACAAAAGCAGCGAACATTCCTGCCGCATTACTGAAGTCGCTACCTGTGTCAGCAGAAGAGCTGGAGACCCTTCAACGTATTATATGCAAAATCCGTAAAAACATTCATAAAATTTAAGTCAATGAAAGAACTGTATCGCATTGGTGCGACCGCTACCGGAGGTAGAAACGGGCACGTGAAAAGTGAAAATGGTGTATTGGACATAGAAGTACGAGTGCCAAAAGCAATGGGCGGTGGCAGTGATGATTATGCCAATCCAGAAATGTTATTTGCAGCAGGTTATGCCGCTTGCTTTGATAGCGCGATGAATTACTTAATCAAGCAGGATAAAATCTCTGCAGGAGAAACTTCTGTGGAAGCCATCGTTGGTATCGGACAAATAGAAGGTGGTGGTTTTGCATTAACTGCGGAACTGAAAGTCAACATTCCAGGTTTATCCATCGAAGAAGCACAAGCTATCGTAGAAAAGGCACATGCAACCTGTCCGTACTCCAATGCTACACGCAACAATATCGAGGTGAAGCTAACGGTAACGAACAACGACTAGATTACTTCTATGGAAATCATCGCGAGTATATTGACTGCCATAGTAGCTATCGAACATCTCTATATATTATGGATGGAGATGTTTGCTTGGGAGACCGTCGGTAAGAAAACTTTTGGAAAATCACTGCCAGCAGAACTCTTTAAACCGACTAAAGGCCTAGCAGCCAATCAAGGTTTGTACAACGGATTCTTGGCGGCGGGATTAGCGTGGAGTTTCTTGATCACCGATCCGATTTGGTCATCCAATATCCGTTTGTTTTTTCTAGGATGTGTAATCGTGGCCGCAGTATATGGTGCCGCTACAGCCTCTAAAAGTATACTGGTTAAACAGGGTATTCCAGCCATATTGGCTATACTAGCCGTACTTGCTTCTCGGCTTCTGCTGTAACGCTACACGCGAGAAAAAATCATTACTTATATAATAACGATTAAAATAAACACCAAATGTCATTAATAGAAGACCTAAACTGGCGACACGCCTGTAAAGCATATGATCCGACCAAAAAAGTAAGTCAAGAGGATCTAGAAAAAATTTTAGAAGCGGCAAGATTAGCACCAACCTCCTCGGGTTTGCAACCATTCAAGGTCATCGTTCTGAAAGATTCAGAGCTTCGTGAGCAAATTGCACCGACTGCCCTAAATGCAGACTGTGTTCGTGAGTGTTCACATATCTTAGTTTTTGCAGCATGGGACAGATACACCGCAGAACGTATTGATACGGTCTACGATCTCACAACAGATCTGCGCGATCTGCCAAGAGGACGGTTCGTCAGTTATACCGATAAGCTGAAAGAGATCTATCTGGACGAAGCTGCTGATGCAAATTTTGCGCATATCGCGCGGCAAACTTACATTGCTTTGGGATTGGCCTTAGCACAAGCAGCCGAATTGAAAATTGATAGCACACCAGCAGAGGGTTTCGATAATGCCGCTGTAGATCGCGTGTTAGGATTGCAGGAATTGGGCTTGAAAAGTGTGAGCTTAATGTACATCGGTTACGCCGATAAAGAGCGTGACTGGTTAGGACAGATGAAAAAAGTGCGACAGCCATTAGAAGAGTTCGTTGTAGAAATGTAAGCACAAAAAAGGTCGCTACCCGAATAGGATAGCGACCTTTTTGTAATGTCTTGATGACTACAACTTAATCTCTTCTTCTTTTGCGTTGAAGAAATGAAATTCAGTCAAATAATACGAAGCCACGGGTTTGACTTTAATCCATTTACCGTACTTCAATAACCATTTTACACGCCTAGAGATCCAACCTTTTTTGATGTATGCATCAATGTAAGGATGCACAAAAAGGGAAATGCTTTTCTCATTTTGCTCTTGCAGGATGAAGCTCAAATTACTTTCGATATCATCTAGCAGAACAATGCTTGAGCGGATCTCACCTGTGCCATCACACGCCGGACATTTCTCGTTGGTTACGATGCTCATTTCTGGGCGTACCCGTTGCCGGGTGATTTGTACCAATCCGAATTTGCTCGGTGGCAAGATGGTATGTCGGGCACGATCGCCAGCCATACATTCCTTTAGGAATACATACAGATCCTTGCGATTAGTCGCTTTGTGCATGTCGATAAAATCGATCACCACAATACCGCCCATATCGCGCAAACGAAGCTGACGCGCAATTTCTTTGGCCGCTTCCTTGTTTACCAGGAGTGCATTATCTTCTTGGTTCTCTTTGCTGGCAATACGGTTTCCACTGTTTACATCAATCACGTGCAACGCTTCAGTATGCTCGATTACGAGATAAGCGCCACCGTGTAGGTTTACCGTTCTACCAAAAGATGCTTTGATCTGCTTCTCTACACCATAATGCTCGAAGATAGGTTCTTTGCTTTTATAGAACTTCACGATTTGCTCTAGATCTGGCGAGATCTCCTGTACATAGGATTTCACTTCGTCATAGATTCCAGAATCACTCACGTAAATATGACTGAACTCGTCGGTCAATATATCTCGGAGGATGGTGGAGGCACGATCCATTTCGCCCAACACTTTTTGTGCGGGCTCTACATCTTTCAGGCGCTTGGTAAACCGTTCCCATTTAGAAATCAAATCCTGCAGATCTTTCTGTAGCTCATCTACACCTTTTCCTTCGGAAACGGTACGGACGATAACACCAAAATTTGGTGGTTTTATGCTTTCGACAATCTTCTTTAGGCGGTTACGCTCGGCGTTACCTTTGATTCGCTTGGAGATGGAAACAGAACTGGAGAAAGGGACAAGGACCGCAAAACGGCCTGCGATAGATAAATCCGAACTCAGGCGAGGGCCTTTGGTCGAAATAGGTTCTTTGGCTATCTGCACAGGAATGAGTGTATTCTTGGACAATACGTCCGAGATCTTTCCTGCCTTATCGATATCTTTCTCGAGTTTTAAACTACTGAGCAGTTTCTCTTGATAACTGCCGTTCTTTACTATTCGGGAAAGCTTGAGTAGTGACTGGACTTGTGGACCAAGGTCGAGGTAATGCAGGAATGCGTCTTTTTCGTATCCTACGTCTACGAATGCCGCATTGAGCCCTGGCATGATCTTTTTTATACGACCGAGGTAAATATCGCCCACCGAATAGTGGTTATCTACTTTTTCGGTGTTCAGTTCTACCAACTGCTTGTCTTGTAGTAAAGCAATAGTCACCCCCTTTTCGGGAGTTGAATCGATGATTAATTCCTTTACCAACAGCTATTTCAATTATGGACAGATACAGACTCGCTCCATATCTTTTCAAGGTCCAATAAAACAAAATTGTTTAATTAAAAAAGGACAATTCCCTTGCTCCATAATGAGGCAAGAGAATTGTTCCACGATGACAATAAATGTCTCCCTCCAATGAATAGAGGGATCCACTTATTTCTTCTTATGTCTATTTTTTCTTAAACGTTTTTTGCGCTTGTGAGTAGCCATTTTGTGTCTTTTTCTTTTCTTTCCGCTTGGCATAGCTTTAATGTTTTTAAATGATTATAAAATAATATGTTAATTACTTGCTCAACTCTTCGATTCTACGTTCGATGAATTGGGATAGGGTCGGATCTGCAGCCATTTCCTTACTTTTTTGAAAAGCGGCAATAGCTTCATTTTTCAACCCAATATTCTCATAGCTTGTTGCTAGATAAAAATACGATTCTGCATCGGGTTTGATCTCGATGACGGTAAGAAAGCGTTCTACAGCGCGGTCAAACTGTCTTGACTGCATAGAAAACAAACCTAATGTTTTGTTGGCCTCTAGATTTCTTGGATCACTCGCTACAACTTCTCGCAATATAGCAATTCCTGCCATAGGATTGTTAGTCCCTGTGACCATCGTAGCGCCGAGTCCGGTTTTCGCAGCTAAGCTGCTCCCATCCAGATCTACCGCTTGTTGATAGGATTCCATCGCCATGCGGTTCAGCTCTCTCGCCAACACGGTATCTTGTAGATTCGTGTATGCTTTACGATAAGCGTCACCAGCCTGCAACCAATATTCGAATTTCGGAGTGGTTTTGGCCATCTCTTCATACACGAATCCTTGTGGTGCATATTTGGCTAGATCATCCCATTTCTCGGCAAGCTGTTCCAATACCGCGATGCGCTGTTCGCCATCAAGACTTGCTAACTGCCCTTCTAATTTCGTGATCTCATCGGCCAAAGCGGCATTCATACCTTGCTTAGACATGGCAGATACATCTTCCATGGTAAACATCGGCATAGTGCTTGCATTGCTCGCACTCTCCGTTGCCTGAGGCTCTGTTACTAAACCTTTGATAGGCTGTGCCAATAATAGTCCCATAATCAGAACTACTGCCAACACAACCACTACCTGTATTTGTTTAGTATTTTTCAAGGTCACTTATTTCTTGTTTCCGCTTTTTACTTTCTCGACAAACACTTTGGCCGGCTTGAAGCTTGGAACAAAATGTTCTGGAATAATGATTGCCGTGTTTTTAGAAATGTTACGCGCGGTTTTTTCAGCTCTTTTCTTCACTACGAAACTGCCAAAGCCTCTTACGTACACGTTCTCGCCACCTACCATAGCTCCTTTTACTACCTTAAAGAATGCTTCTACTGTTTCCTGAACATCTACTTTCTCTAAACCTGTCTTGTTTGAGATTTCTGCGATGATTTCTGCTTTAGTCATATTGTGCTTATATACTGAATTTTCATTACAACCCCTAGGCGCACAGCACTTTGGGGACGCAAAGGTATCGCTTTATATTGACGTTTAAAAATAAATATCGTTTTTTAGCCAGTTAGGGCATATAATCCCGTCATGGTGATATTCGTTGCTAAACTTCAACTCCTTAAAAAAGGAATCGCAAAGATAAAATTTTATATCTGAAAATCAAACAGTTGTTTCACTATTCGGCCTGTTAAATTTATCAAAAAAAACATGCCCGCGTCATCTTTGATGAGCCAGATATTTAATATAAAATCGTGAACTTAAAATCTAAGGGATTGAAATTCGTAACAAGCTCTTCAATAAGTTCATCGCCATACTTAACATACAAAGTGGCAAAATTCTCCGATCGCTCCTGCAATCCACCGCCTGGAAATAGGCGATCCTTCACCCGTTCAATCTGAATTAAACCATCCTGATGGTTTCTTTTGTCGGATTTCAGCAGCTTTTTCTCTAGGCTATTAATGGCCTTTTTAAGCCTCGCTTTTACCGCCTCAGTACTTGGCCCCAAGCTTGGATCAATCTTATGTGTCCGCAGCTTCATCTTGCCAAAGATCGCATTGAGCTCCATCCACTCATCTCGTAAAGTCAGACGATGTTTGGTGTAACGCCGAACGTAATCATTCTTCAACACATCCAGGGGCTTAAAGATGCTTTTTAACGTAAGATCTAACCTAAAAATCTTCCCAACCACTGAATCGTCAGTGATGATTGCCGAATTGCGCGGTACCAATATCGGAAATGGAATTTGATACTGATCGAAGTTGGCTTTTAGCTGTAACCAATATACGATCTCGGCTCCGCCACCGATGTAGGCAAGATTAGGCAAAATAAGTTCCTGATAGAGCGGACGCATGACGACATTAGGACTAAAGCGCTCGGGATGTGCTGCAATCTCTTCTCGTAATTCGGCCTCGGTAAAATAGCGTTGCTGATGTAAGACTTCAAATCTACCATCGGCGTTACGTACGATGCGCTCACGGTATTCATCCGTCAGATAAAAGAAATTGATCTCACGCGCATTTACCTGCGTAGCAAATCCTTCTTTATTGAGTTGTGCAGAAGTGGCTTCAATCGCTTCGAAACTATTCTCCGAAAGGACATCTTGTTCTATAATCGGGGCAAACAGTTGCTTCAACTCCGGTCGGTCCGCATCCACGATCAGTAAACCGTATTCTTTAAACAGCTCGTGCACCAGCTTGCGAGTAGCATCGGCTAAGGATCGATTTTGCAAATACGCATCTTCTACCAATTGAGCTAACGCTTGAGAATGGCCAGATAACCCTAGCATCCCGACATATTCACGTACCGCCTCCACGATATCCGACGTAGACATCCGCCCAGTGGCAGCAATAGTCGGCGTATCCCAGCTTACCTTTTTTCCATGTACGCGCGTATGATTGATTTCCGCAAAATCGTGATCCTCGGTCGCCATCCAGTATACTGGTACAAAATGGTTTTCGGGATACGTTTTTTTAAGATCTCTTGCCAACCTGATGGCCGATACAATCTTGAAAATAAAATAAAGTGGGCCGGTAAAGATATTGAGTTGATGGCCGGTAACAACCGTGAAAGTCTGCGCATCACCTAAAGCCGTAATTTGCTGCGCAACCAAAGGAGCGGTTTCTAGCAGACCGGCGTATTGTGCCTGCAGTTGCTCTACCAAGAGCGTACGCGTGGCTGCTGGGAAAGAGGATTTCTCGGCGATCTGCTTTCCAAAGTTTTCTACTGTTGGTCGATGACCATAGAATGGTGCCAATTTCGGATCCCCATCGAGGTAAGCCAATAATGTTTTCGAAAAACTGTTGGTATCTTTATAATCGATGTATGTGGCTTTCATTCTCTTACCCTAAATTTAATCTGCACAAAAGTAGTGCTTTTAACACCTATTCGGCACGGCAACATAAGATTTGACAAATAAATGAGCCCCAGAAAAATACCGAACGGCAAGGATAATTATCTAACGATAGTACCGTACAAGTCGAAATCTTCTGCGCGATCGATCTTCACCTGTACAAAATCGCCCACACGAGCATAGTCTGTTGTGGCGTTTACCAACACCTCATTATCTACCTCAGGCGAATCATATTCGGTACGGCCTACAAAATAATCGCCATCTTTCTTATCGATCAATACGCGATATTCGTTACCCACTTTGTCCTGATTCTTATCAAATGAAATACCCTGCTGGATTTCCATGATTTGCTCCACGCGGTATTCCTTTACCTCTTCTGGCACGTCGTCGATCAAGGTATGTGCATGCGTTTTCTCTTCGTGCGAATAGGTAAAGCAACCTAAACGATCGAATTGGGTATCTTCTACCCAACGCGACATCTCTTCGAAGTCAACTTCGGTTTCGCCCGGATAACCACAGATCAGCGTAGTACGCAAAGCGATATCGGGTACTTTGTCCCGAATCTTGTTGACAAGATCTATCGTTTTTTGTTTGTCTATGCCTCGGCGCATGGACTTCAACATATTATCGGTAATGTGCTGAAGCGGCATATCCAAGTAATTACAGATATTGCTTCGCTCATTCATCACATCGAGAATATCCATCGGAAAACCAGATGGATACGCATACTGCATACGAATCCAATCAATGCCCTCCACATCAGAAAGGTGACGCATCAAATCCGACAAATTGCGTTTGCCATAGATATCTAGGCCGTAATAAGTAAGATCCTGGGCGATCAAGATCAATTCCTTCGTCCCGTTAGAGGCCAAGAATTTGGCTTCTTTCACTAAGTCTTCAATAGATTTCGATACGTGCTTACCACGCATCAGCGGAATCGCACAGAACGAACAAGGGCGATTACAGCCTTCGGCAATCTTAAAGTAGGAGAAATGAGAAGGTGTCGTTAGCAAACGCTCGCCTACTAATTCATGTCGATAATCTGCTCCAATGCTGGAAAGTAAATCGGGCAGGTCGTTAGTACCAAAGTACGCATCTACATTGCTGATCTCGGCTTGTAACTCGGGCTTATAGCGCTCCGAAAGACATCCGGTCACGATCACCTTATTGACTTTACCTTGTTCTTTAAGTTCAGAGAATTGCAGAATGGTATCGATAGATTCCTGCTTGGCGTTGTCGATAAACCCACAGGTATTGATAACCACGATATCGTCTGCTTGAATGTTGGATGATTCGTGTACCACATCGATACGATTTCCTTTCAACTGCCCCATCAATACTTCACTGTCGTGGATGTTTTTCGAACAGCCGAGCGTCACTACGTTTACACGTGGCTTACGCATCAATGGAGCTACCTTTTTTTCTTTCGTTCTCATACTATCTCTTTCCAATGCTTAGGCGATAACCTTTTGGTAGATCACGCATCCGCATATCCTTATTTTGGGTAGGCTCTCTCTTATTTAAATAAAGAGTCTACAAAATCTTTTTTCTGAAACAACTGTAGATCGCCGATCTTCTCCCCGACACCGATGTATTTTACCGGAATTTTGAATTGATCGGATATCCCAATAACAACACCACCTTTGGCAGTACCATCTAATTTAGTCAATGCTAATGCATTCACGTCTGTCGCTTCTGTAAATTGCTTACATTGCTCAATGGCATTTTGCCCGGTAGATGCGTCTAACACCAATAAAATTTCATGCGGCGCGTCTGGCACTACCTTCTGCATCACATTTTTGATCTTTGTTAGCTCATTCATCAAGCCAACTTTATTGTGCAAACGCCCAGCCGTATCGATAATGGCGACATCATCACCGTTGGCAACTGCGGATTTTATAGTATCAAATGCAACTGATGCTGGATCAGAACCCATAGGTTGCGCAACAACACGCACGCCAACACGATCTCCCCATAACTGGATCTGATCGACGGCTGCTGCACGAAAGGTATCTGCTGCACCAAGCACGACTTTGTTACCGGCTTCTTTTAGCTGATGAGCCAACTTACCGATTGTCGTTGTTTTCCCAACACCATTCACGCCCACCACCATAATCACGTACGGCTTGTGGTCGCCATATTCCAATCGCTCAAAATCGTCACTATTGTTCTCAGCAAGTAAGGATTGGATCTCATCCCGGAGCAATCCGTGAAGATCATCCGTACTCACATATTTATCTTTGGCTACACGCTTCTGAATACGATCTACGATCTTCAGCGTGGTAGTGACCCCTACGTCGGATGTAACTAATACTTCCTCCAGATTATCAAGTACATCATCATCTATGGTCGATTTTCCAACAACAGCTTTGGTGATTTTGGAAAGGAAACCATCTTTGGTTTTCTCCAATCCTTTATCAAGTGCCTCATGGGCTTCCGGTGTCTCTTGCTTTTTCTTAAAAAAATCGAATAATCCCATGCTGAATTATATTTACTTAAGGTGAAATATCACTATCGTTCTATACCTTTCGCTCCGCGAAAGAAAGCCAAATATACTAAAAAAGCCCTTTTGGCAATGACCAAAACGGCTATGAATCTTTTATTAAGGATGATCTTAAAAAAGAAAGGTACAATGCTTATTTAGAAGATGCAGAGACTACGTCTTTGACCTTGTCATTGTGTACCATACTTTCTTTGAAAGTATAAGCGCCTGTTTTTGCAGACTTAGCGGTAAGGATTACTTTTGTAAACTCTTTACCACCACCTTTTTGTAATGATGCAACTGCCTTCTTTGCCATGGTATGTTATATTTTATGCGATGACCTTCGCGAGCATACGCTACTACGAAGTACATCACAGATGCTTACTTAATTTCTTTGTGAACCGTTACTTTTCTCAATACTGGGTTGAATTTTTTCAATTCCAAACGCTCAGTAGTGTTTTTCTTGTTCTTAGTGGTGATATAGCGAGACATTCCTGGAAGACCAGTTTCTTTGTGCTCTGTACACTCTAGAATAACTTGTACTCTATTTCCCTTTTTAGCCATTTTCCTATGCTTTATTTAGACCCTCACGGGCTTGTAATTTCTAATAAATATTGACTTCTGATACAACAGGCTGTATAGTAGTAACTACTAAACGTATCCTTTTTTTATGAATTTATCGATAACCGCGGTTATACCGTTCTTGTTGATCGTTTTGATCGCAGCAGTAGATACTTTCAATGTAATCCAACGATCTTCTTCTGGAATGTAGAAGCGTTTAGTTTGTAAGTTCGGATAGAATCTTCTTTTGGTCTTCGCGTTTGAGTGAGAAACGTTATTCCCTTTCAATGCTGATTTGCCTGTTAAATCACAAATTCTTGACATGATATCTGATTTTTAATGTTGTATTTTGTTCAATACTCTCTTTTCAAAGAGTTTGCAAATATCTAAATTTCTTTTGGGATATGCAATATGACTGCACAATATTTTTTTCGAAAATATGGAATTCACCCGTCTTAGCACGGGTTTTGGCACACAATATGTGTTACAACAAACGTCCTTGTATAGCACTTTCTCATAGGGAATGGCAATTGTGCTATACAGATTTCTCACAAAAGAACGTATTTTGCGGACAGATTGGATGGAATGGACTTTAAATAGTTTTCAACAATTCACAATATGAACAAGTATTTACTGCGAGGCTTTGCTTTACTCATCATCGGTGCTATCACCACAATCTACAGTTTAAATTTGATGCAGACTGATAGTAGCATCTATAAATTAATTATGCCGATAGGCGTATTGTGCTTTGGCGGCGGAGTTATCTTTACTATGTATAGCGTATTCCGTAAAATTGACCGCAGCACTTTGCAACGCTATCGCCGCGATCAGCAAAGTTTAAAATAATAAAAAGTGCATGATTATTCGCACACAAGGTATTGCGCTCAAGCTCACGAATTATTCGGAGAACAGCATTGTAGCTCAGATATTCACCAAAGATTATGGACTACAGTCCTATCTTATCCAAGGAGCAAAAAAACCTAAGGCGAAGATCCCACTTGCCATTCTTCAACCTTTTCACCTGCTGGATATGCTAGTCTATCATAAAGATAGTAACCAGCTTCAGCGCGTGAAAGAAGCGCGGCAATATCCTGTACTGCGCGACATCCCTTTAGACATTGTCAAAAGTTCTATCGCGATGTTTCTCAATGAGGTGCTCTACAAGGTATTGCGCCACCAAAACCCCGACCCCATCGTATTTCAATACATCGCAGATTCGATCCAATGGCTAGATCAGGCATCCGCAAAATTGGGAAACTTTCATTTATTATTTCTAATCGGACTGAGTCGACATCTGGGCTTCTATCCGATCCAGACGCAAAAGCAATACCTCGATCTTTTAGAAGGCATATTCACCAACAGTTTACCAGCTCACGCTCATTTCATAGCCGAGCCTCATACCTCTACTTTTCGGCAGCTGATGCTTTGTGGCTACGAATCGATGCATCAAGTCACTTTATCTAAAGACGATCGCCGGTATCTATTGGACAAGATATTAGATCTTTATCGTCTACATACTGAAAACTTTGGCGAAGTGCGATCCCTGTTTGTTTTAGAGGAAATATTCGCTGCATAAAACACAAAAAGCCCGATATCGCGTGATATCGGGCTTTCTGACACAATAAATATATTTAATATCTAATCGTAGTCTTAAATAAGTTTTACATTTACCGCGTTAAGGCCTTTACGTCCTTGCTCTACTTCGTAAGATACGTGGTCGTTCTCACGAACCTTGTCTACCAAACCTGACACGTGAACGAAAATTTCGCTCTCGCCAGAATTTGGAATAATGAAACCGAAACCTTTAGTTTCATTGAAAAATTTTACTGTTCCTTCTTGCATTTTGTATTGATATTATTGTCCCATAAAGATATTGAATATAATTAATAATTTGGAATTATTTTTACGAGCTCTTAAACCAAAAGAAAAAAAACAGGTCTTTCTGTAACAATTGAATAGTTTTTGACGTATCATATTTAAAAGACAAACACATGAAAAAATTCATTTACTTAATGGCTCTTATCGGCCTTGTATCGACAAGTACTGCACAAACTACGACAGCTGACAATGCCCGTAGAGTGGCAACTAGAGGTTATGCAGAAAAAGAAGTCACACCAGATATCATTTATCTAGCAGTATCGCTTCGCGAATACTTAGTAGATGGCAATGCTAGAAAGAAGGTAACGATCGAAACGTTAGAAAAACAGCTTTTTGATGCCGCGCTTAAAAACGGGGTGAAACAAGAAGACCTAACCATACAAAATATTTACAGCTACAATTACGAAACCAAAAAGAATAAGAACTTAGAGCTGTTGCAAGCACGTCAATACCGCATCAAGGTAACGGACTTGTCCAAATTAAACAGTCTATTTGATGAGGTAGATAGCCGTGGTATGCAGAGTACTTCCATCAGCGAATATGATCATTCACAAAAGCGTCAGATTGAACGTGACTTGAAAACACAAGCGGTGAAAGATGCCCGTACGAATGCGGAAGTACTAGCCAGTGCTGACGGCCAGGCAATCGGTAAAGCCCTTATGATTAACGATAATAGCTCTTTTAGCTGGAATGACATTATGCCTACAGCAGGCCGAATGTATGCTATGAACTCAAAATCTGCCGATATGATGGAAAGTGCTGATGAGGCTAGTAACATTAATATCAGCATTCGCCCGATCAAACTGATCGCGAATATTGACGCTGTCTTCGAACTAAACAGCAAATAAGCAGGATGAGTAAAACACGCATCTTTGCATTGGTCGGAATAGTCGTGCTGGTCCTGGCTTTTCTGACCAATCCTAGTCAAGAAAGACAAGAGGAAGTATTGCGCGCAAAAGCGAAAGAACTCCTCACTTCACAACTCGATTACAAACATGAAGATGCTATGCAATTGGGCATGATGTTGTTTGGAGATCGAGTGATCGATGAATTCCTGATCAACAATGTTCACATCAAGAATTACTATTTGTTTTCCCTAATTGAAGTCCGATGGCAAGCTGAAGCTCAAGTCGTGGGCGTAGGCGCATTTGGACATGTATGGCTCAGCCCAAAGATCGATGAAGAAGCCGACAAGATTATTCGCATACTCAAAGACTTATAATGCATTTAGATATTCTTTACGAAGATGAATACCTTATTGCGGTCAATAAACCCCACGGATTATTAGTACACCGATCGCCTATCGCAAGTGATGCTAGTGAGTTTGCATTACAAATCTTGCGGCAGCAAATCGGTAAATTCGTGCATCCAGCGCATCGGCTGGATCGGAAGACCAGCGGTGTGTTGCTTTTTAGCTTGAATCGAGAGATGGATGGTGTCATACAGCCTATGTTTGCCAATCGGCAAATGAGCAAAAAGTATGTAGCGATACTCCGCGGCCATGCTCCTGCAGAAGGCACGATTGATTATGCCTTAAAGAAAGAAAACGGCATGATGCAGGACGCCATCACACATTATAAAACTTTGGCACTCGCAGAAATAGATTTGCCTTTCGGCAAGCACCCTACTTCGCGCTATAGCTTGGTAGAAGCGCAACCGGAAACCGGCAGAATGCATCAGCTACGTCGGCATTTTGCGCATATCTTGCACCCGATCATTGGCGATCGCCCACATGGCTGCAACAAACAAAACAAGTTGTGGAAAGAAACTTTTGAAATGGATACCATGATGTTGCATGCTTCATCTCTATCGTTTACGCATCCTGTGCTCAACACAACGATTTCTATAGAAGCGCCTATACATTCAGAGTTTGCGCGTGTTTTGGAAACTTTGGCCATTTCACCCACTGTGGTACCCGTGCCGAGTTTGGCACTACCGTTAGATGTCTAGCATTTTACCCGATCAATCTTTCTCGGCTTACACGTATTTTGTGTATTTTTGGGCGACTTTGAACGAAGAACTTTTATGACTAAAAACACCGCATTAACCAATCATCATATTTCTCTAGGTGCTAAAATGGTACCTTTCGCTGGCTTTGATATGCCGGTGCAATATTCGGGCATCAACGACGAGCATGAAACAGTACGTACCAAAGTAGGTATGTTTGATGTGAGCCACATGGGCGAATTCATCTTGAAAGGTGACCACGCTTTGGAATTGATCCAAAAAATCTCTTCTAATGATGCAGCCAAGCTATACGATGGTAAGGTACAGTATGGGTACATCCCAAATGAGACCGGCGGTGTAGTCGATGATTTTTTAACGTACCGTATAGATGAAAAGACGTATTTGCTCGTTGTAAACGCTTCAAACATCGACAAAGACTGGGACTGGATCTCGCGCTACAACACCTTTGGTGTAGATATGAAAAACATCTCGGATGACACTTCTTTGTTTGCCGTACAAGGCCCAAAGGCTACTGATGCGTTGCAATCATTGACTGATATTGACCTAGCTCCGATGGAGTACTACACCTTTGCTAAAGGAACTTTCGCAGGTGTAGACAATGTATTGGTCTCTGCTACGGGATATACCGGTGCTGGAGGTTTTGAGATTTATGTAGATAACGAGCACGCGCAACAAGTGTGGGATGCGATCATGGAAGCAGGCGCAGAATATGGCATCAAGCCGATAGGATTGGGTGCGCGCGATACCTTACGCTTAGAAATGGGCTTCTGTCTATACGGCAATGATATTGATGATAGTACTTCGCCATTAGCGGCGGGCTTGGGCTGGGTAACGAAATTCACAAAAGACTTCGTCAATAGCAGCAACCTAAAAGCCGAGAAAGACGCAGGCGTAAAGCAAAAATTAGTTGGATTTGAGATGATTGACCGTGGTATTCCACGCCATGATTATCCGATCATAAATGCGGAAGGAGAAACCATAGGACGCGTGACTTCGGGAACGCAATCGCCTAGCTTAAAGAAATCCGTAGGCTTAGGTTATGTAGATACTGCATTCGCCAAAGAAGGCACAGAGATTTTTATTCAGATACGTAATCAATCGATCAAAGCAGTGGTAAAGAAACCACCTTTTGTAAAATAGAAATTTCTAAAAAACAATACAACAAAAGAGGAACTCGTTACGGGTTCCTCTTTTTCTTTTTTGCCTTGCGTTGAGGTTGGGAGGTGACCAATTGATCCTGAGACTTGGCTTGTACGGTGCGGCTGACGTATTTGAGCAACACTACCTTCAAATAGATGAATACCACGATCAGCGCAATAGATAGTCCGAAGAAAAGCACGTGCCCCACACGATACGCTGCCACCGTACTCATGATCATCAATATGATTCCCAGATTTAGTATTACGTTGAAAATTACTTTCTTGGTCATAGCTATAGCGAATTAAGAAATACCCGTCACTTTACGACGGATTAAGGTAAAGTAGATGATGCCGGCAAAAATATTCAATACAATAATGAAAATCGCAAGCCCTATACGCTCTAAGTTATCGATATATGACGACCGCATGATTTCAAGCATCACCAACACCACCCAGATCATAGACACTAACAACGACACACTAATCATGACCGGTGCTATCGGCAGCTGAAACACAACTAAGGTCAAGGATAGACTATAAAAAACCAGACTAAACAAAAAGGCTTGTTTAGTCTGGCGATACATTTTTTGCATCCTGCAAATATAAACTTTTTTTGAGTCGTAAGATGCTATGGGAAAATGCCCAACTCCTCGTAGGCCACACCTACTTTATTAATGGCACAAACAAAAGCTGCTGTTCGCAAATCTTCGACACCATCTTCTCCTTTCCAAATATCCCACACTTCACGGTATGCACCGATCATCGTGTCTTCCAAGCCAGAGTGCACTAGGTCGATCTCGTCCGGACCCCGCAACAGAATCTTTTTCTCTATCTTCGACACCTTTTTATCCGTCATCGACTCGATAATATTTAAGATTTCGGCATACATGTTTTCGTCAAAACGCTTCTCCAAACGACCGTAGCGAACGTTACTCAAATTCTTCAACCACTCGAAGTAAGAAACCGTTACACCGCCAGCGTTTAGGTAAATATCAGGAATAATTAATACTCCCTTTTTATTTAAAATTTCATCTGCTTCTGGTGTTAGAGGACCATTCGCGGCCTCGCCAATGATCTTAGCTTGAATCTTATCGGCATTACTCTCATTGATTACCGCTTCTAAGGCTGCTGGAATCAGTATATCGCAAGGATATTCGAGTACTTCGTTCGAAGTTTTTATACTTTTGGCATTCTCAAAGTTTAGGATAGAACCTGTCGACGCCCGATGCGCTACCACAGCTTCTAAATCCAGCCCATCTTCATTGTAAATTGCACCTTCGTACTCGATCAGACCGACCAAAACAGCGCCTGCTTCTTGGAAAAACTTCGCGGCATGGTAGCCTACATTACCCAAACCTTGCACAATAATGCGTTTGCCTTCTATACCGACCGACAAACCAAGTCTTTTCATGTCTTCTTCAATATTACAGGCTTCGCGAACGCCATAAAAAACACCTAAACCAGTCGCTTCTACGCGGCCACGAACACCGCCTTGCGTAACGGGTTTTCCGGTTACACACGCATTAGAATACACTTCATTGGGATGCAGTGAGCGATATGTATCCACAATCCAAGCCATTTCTCGCGCACCAGTACCGTAATCTGGCGCTGGAACATCTACACCTGGGCCAATGAAATTTTTCTTCACAAGCTCACTCGTATACCGACGCGTAATTTTCTCTAACTCATATTCCGAATATTTAGTGGGATCTATACGAATTCCTCCTTTGGCACCTCCAAATGGCACATTGACGATCGCACATTTGTACGTCATTAGCGCCGCCAAGGCCATCACTTCATCTTGGTTTACGGCCATGCTATAGCGAATACCGCCCTTGCATGGCGTGCGGTGGTGAGAATGTTGAATACGATACGCTTCGATCACTTCAACATTATCGCCAATTTTTACCGGGAACTTAACTTGTAATACAGAATTGCAGGCTTTGATTTGCTCTAAGATCCCTTTGGAAAATCGGGTATACTTTGCGGCCTTGTCGAAGTTCTTTTCTACCCCTTTAAAAAAGCCAAAATTGCTTGGTATTGAATTGTCCATAAAAATATTTTTAATTTATACTTATGTTTACGTTGGTCATAATTACAATAAAGTTAACATATTATCGATCAATACCGAATTCAACTTGTGATTTTTATCGTCATATAACACACATAAATCATGCCGTGCGAAGCTATCAATTGCAACCAACAAAAAACGCCACCTCTTCAGGTGGCGTTTTTTGTTCCATTATGGAGGCTTAATACACGTCCAGTTCTGGATCAATTTCTTCTTTCCAGGCCAAAATTCCACCTTTAAGGTTGGATAGGTTGGTGTAACCTTCGTTTTCCAAAAGCATAATCGCCTGCGCACTTCTCTTGCCCGAACGGCATTGCACAATCACTGGAATATCCTTCGAAATTTTGTCTGCTTCGATCACCACGCCTGATAAAGGAATGTTTAAGCCATTCAGATTTGAAGTTTCATACTCAAATGGTTCTCGCACATCTATTAATTGAAATTCCTCGTTATTATCGATCTTTTGCTTTAATTCTGTAACCGTTACTTCTTTCATACGTATATAAATTTAATAATGTTGTAGTGCAGGATGTTTGTCTATACTGTAACACACCTTGTTTCAGCAGACAATTACCATACCACGGCTCTACTCAAATATAGACTTTGTACCTTAAAAGAACAATAGCTTACAGCAAAGGCTTTGTCATGTTTTGTGTCTATTGATATCTATTTACAAATCAAACCCATGCTAGAAACTCCGCTTCTTTTTTTATTTTTACGGTATGACCCATCCATTATTCTCCATAAAAAAACTTAGTCTTGGTTTTGGTTTGATGTTATCAAGCTTGACGTTATCTGCACAGGTGGCGGAAATACCTTATCTGGAACGCATATTGAATACCTTATCGTCCGACGAGATGCGTGGTCGCCATGCGCTGACTCCAGATATCGAACGCGCGGCAGATTTTATTGCCCAAGAATTCAAAGAGATTGGTTTAAAACCCTACGCGGAGGAGAATTACCGCCAAACTTTTTACCTGAAAAGAATCTCAGCAGCAGGACAGAATGTAGTGGTCAACGGCACAACATTAAGCCCTGATCAATTTCTGATTTTTGGTAGACCTGCGGAACTCAACTGGGATCAAAGCCAAGCGATCAAAACGAGTGTCATTGGAGAAGATGCGGATTTCTCCCAAGCATTTAGAGCGCATGCTCTGCAAGGAAAGGACGATGAGATTATCTGGGTACATCCAGCACATAAAGGGCTCTTGAATCGCTTCAAAAAGATGATTGGCGAAGAAAGTTTAGTTCCTGTATCTGCCGATGCACCCCAAGCGGCGACTAAATTTTTTGTGATTCAGGATGCTGCACCGCAAAACTTTCAGTTCACGGCAAAAAGCAACCAAAAGGAAATTCCTTTGTTTAACGTGGTCGGTATGCTTCCCGGGAAATCCAAACCCGAGGAGTACGTAATTCTCTCTGCACATTATGATCATATTGGCATTATCGATGCCGTAGGGCAAGATTCCATTGCCAATGGCGCGGATGATGATGCTTCGGGAACTACCGCGGTCATTGCGCTAGCAAAACACTTCAAAGCCTTAGACAACAATGAACGTACCTTGCTTTTCGTAGCGTTCACCGCAGAAGAAATCGGCATGTATGGTTCAAAACATTTTGGCAATACGATAGATCCAGATAAGGTAGTCGCGATGATCAATATTGAAATGATTGGCAAAGACTCCAAGTTTGGTCCAAATACGTTATACATTACCGGATTTGAAGCATCTGACTTAGGTCAATTAGTACAGAAGCAAGTCGAAGGATCCGCTTTTACTTTCCATCCAGATCCGTACCCACAACAAAATCTATTCTATCGTAGTGATAATGCCACATTAGCGGCATTGGGTGTGCCTGCTCATACGTTTTCTACCTCGCAAATTGATAAGGATGAATATTATCACACGGTGAAAGACGAAGTTGCAACCCTAGATATTGAAAATATACGTTCTAGTATTGAAGCCATTGCCCATGGCATTGTCGGTATCGTAAGTGGGAAACAGACTCCTACACGTGTAGAAAAGTTAAGGGAATAAACGTCAGGAAATAGCGACTTAAAGCGCCTTCTGCATCACGTAATCATCGAGCACATACCCATGGTACGGAATATCAATCTCATAAGCGACCACAAAGCCGACTTTGAGGTAGAAGTGGTAAGCCTTGTTTTGACGGTTGACATTGAGTTCTAATGTCTGAAAAGATTGCGCTTTTGCAAGTTCAGCAGCGAAGTTAATCAGCAATTGTCCATATCCTTTACCTTGTGTAGAAGGAAGCAAATACAAACTTTCTATTCGGAACTCTTTCTTTTCTGGAACTGGTCGTACAGCGAGAAAGCCGACTGCTTTTTCTTCCTCGTATAGCAAATAGAAAATCTTGCCCTGCTCCACAGCCTGAGACAATCCTTCGACGGAATAGGATTGATCCAGCATAAAGGCGATCTGTGCCGTAGAAAGGATTGGGCTATACGTCGGATACCAAATCTCCTGCGCGAGCTGTGATATCACTTCAAAGTCTGATGGAGAGGCCGGTCTGATGTTTGGATTCATAATGCTTCTCCTATAATTAGCGTATTCCCGCTTCGTGAATGTATGTTGACAAAGCCATCTGCAATCGTGTTATATGCTCCATCACCGATCGGTTTCAAGTTTTCGACGGTATAGCCTTCTGCGGCGTCGATGACCTTCATCACGTTGCCCTCTGGCATCCATTTATGAAAAGTGGATCGTAGAATGTATTTAAACTGCTTACTATATACTGCAAACGTAAATTCTTTGCTATGTTCCAATAGGGAATCCGCCGGAAAATTGTTCCAAAGAATATGTAGCGCGAATTGCTTTTTACCTGTGAGATAATGCAAGGCATCTGGCAAAATGCTGTGTAGTGGCAAGATAGAGATACCATCTTGATCAACCTCAACGTCTGGCTTCGCCGTAAACACCACATCTATCTTAATCCCTCTGGAAATCAGATAATCAACGTTGGTATGCGTTGTCAATACAATGGGACTCCATTCGAGTAATTGACCGAGCGATTCTTCGGATAAAGCATCCGCATCGATGATGAGTAGCGCGGGTTCTTGATTCTCTCGAATGATATGATGGGATGACATGTATATTATCCTTCCAGCGACTTCAGCGCGATATAAGACATCAAGCCGATGCTCGTTTCTAATGCCGTCTCATCAATATCAAAAGTAGGTGTGTGTACGGCCGAGGTGATTCCTCGTGCCTTATTCCCAGTACCCAAGCGATAGAAACATGCATTGGTTTCTTGAGAATAATAGGCAAAATCTTCGGCCGCAGGCCATAGGTCTAATTCTAGTACATTCTCTTTACCCAAGTATGTTTCTGCATGAGCACGCGCAGCAGCAGTCGTTTTTGGTTCATTGACCAAGAAAGGATAGCCTTTATCGATTTTAAAATCGCAGGTAGCTCCCATACCTTCGGCGATCCCAACGACCATCTTGGTCATTATTTCATGCGCTTCTGCGCGCCAAGCTTCGTCAAACGTACGGAAAGTACCATCTAGCTTCACTTCATCTGGAATTACGTTAGTAGCGCCATTGCCGATGATTTTTCCCCAAGAAAGCACTGTCGGAATACGTGGGTCGGCGTAGCGACTCACGATCTGTTGCATCGCGGTGATGATTTGTGCCGTGATCGCAATAGGATCTATATTTTGATGTGGCTGCGCGCCATGACCACCTTTTCCACGAACAGTCAGAAATAATTCATCACAGGAAGCCATGTATTTTCCAGCACGGAAGCCTACTTGCCCGCTTTCAATGAACGGCATCACATGCTGACCAATGATAGCATTTGGCGCAGGATTTTGCAACACTCCTTCTTTAATCATGAGCGACGCTCCTCCAGGAAGGCGTTCCTCACCGGGTTGGAATATCAGTTTGACGGTACCACCAAATTCAGATTTCAGACTTTGCAAGATCTTGGCTACGCCTAATAAAGAGGAGGTATGCACATCATGTCCACAAGCATGCATCACACCCGGATTTTGCGATCCGTAGCTTCGCCCTTCCACTTCCAGAATCGGCAACGCATCCATATCTGCGCGCAGCGCAATAACTTTATCCGATGGCAAATCGCCTTGAATCAATGCGACTACACCTGTATCTGCCATCGCAGTATACGGAATAAGTAACTCGTCCAATCGCTCTTTCACAAAGGATGAGGTATTGTATTCTTGAAAGGAAAGCTCCGGATTTTGGTGCAAATGCCGTCTCATGCCTACCGTTTCTTCCGCAAAGGAATTGGCTAGGCTTTTGATCTGCTCTATCATCATAGTGGGATTAAGGGTGATTTATTGCCAGACCCAGATGTCTTCGACAAAGACAAATACATTGCTGTATTGGCCTCGGATCTTTCGCATGAAATTATTGGCCTCGGTACGCGTGCGAAAATCGCCCACCTTCACTCGGAAGTTTGGCTCTTCATAATTAACATACGCGGCCATATCACTGTATTGGCGTAAGAAACCATTTTGAACCGAAACAGCATCTGTTCGGTTAGCACCAGAAAAGATCTGTACTCGAAAACCTTTGGTACGCACCCGTCGCATATTGCGCTTGTCGACAACCTTCTTGTCGGCCAAGTTCACGGTCGGACGGGCAGTAGGATTGATTTCATGCTCTGCCCTGAACGCTTGCAATGCAGCGATCAACGGATCTGCGACAACATCTACGTGTTGCTCCTGAGCGTGTACTCCGGCAGATAAACCACCAAGTAATCCGCATAAAATCAATCCTTTTCTAACCATCGTTACTATTTCTTATTTGCTGCCGTGGCAGTTTTTATATTTCTTACCAGAACCACAAGGGCACTCGTCATTACGACCTACCGTTTGCTCTTTGCGAATCGGCGGCGTTACCTGTGCTGCTCTGGTGTCTATATCTTCTTCACTAACACCAGTAGGCGAAGATAGCTCTTGCTTAGAAGCCGTTACCTGTGCCGGTTGCGCTGGCAACGGACGTGCTTCTTTAACCTGCTCTTCTTGCTGACCTTGTTGTCCCGGAATCTCTCCTTTGAACAAGAAGCTTACAATTTCTTTATTCATAGAAGCTAACATCTCTTTAAATAGATTGTATGCCTCCATTTTATAGATTACAATCGGATCTTTCTGCTCGTAAACTGCATTTTGTACCGATTGCTTCAAGTCATCCATTTCACGCAAGTGCTCTTTCCAAGCTTCATCTATCAGAGCAAGAACTATACCTTTTTCAAAAGATCTAAATACTTCCTTACCTTTAGAATCTACCGCTTTTTTCAAGTTTGTAGACACTTGTATACCGCGCGTTCCATCAGAGAATGGTACGACAACATTATCGATCATGTCGCCACGCTCTGCCATTACATTAGTCATCACAGGTAGCGTTTGTGCGGCTACATGCTCTGCCTTATCGTGGTAATGCGCAATGATCTGACCAAACAATTTATCAATTAACCCTTCTGTATTAGTCGCTTTAAATTCTTCCTCCCCAATAGCTGGATCTACCGCGAATATGCGGATCACTTCAATTTGGAACTCTTCGAACGAGCCACCTTCTTTCGAAGAAAGCACCACATCCTCTACTACGTCGAAGATGGTGTTGTTCAAATCTACATCCAGACGTTGTCCGAACAAGGCATTTTTACGTTTGGTGTAGATTACGGTACGTTGTGAGTTCATCACATCATCGTACTCCAAAAGGCGCTTACGGATACCGAAGTTGTTTTCCTCTACTTTACGTTGTGCACGCTCAATAGATTTTGTCAACATGCCATGTTGCATTACCTCTCCATCTTCAACCCCCATACGTACCATCAAATTAGAGATACGCTCGGAAGCGAATAAACGCATCAATGGATCTTCCAAAGAAACGAAAAACTGAGATGAACCCGGATCTCCTTGACGACCGGCACGACCACGTAACTGACGATCCACACGACGTGACTCGTGACGCTCTGTACCTATAATTGCTAAACCGCCTACGTTGATCACTTCGGCAGCCAACTTAATATCCGTACCACGACCAGCCATATTCGTCGCGATCGTTACCTGACCTGGTTTACCCGCTTCGGCTACGATATCAGCTTCTTTCTGGTGCAATTTTGCGTTCAAGACATTGTGTTTGATGCCGCGCATTTTCAACATACGGCTCAATAACTCAGAGATCTCTACCGATGTAGTACCCACCAATACTGGTCTTAGCTCATCTGTCAAGGTTTGTATCTCCTGTGCTACTGCATTGTATTTTTCACGAGCTGTCCGATAGATATAATCTTGGCGATCGTCTCGTTGTATATCACGGTTCGTCGGAATCTCTACCACATCTAGTTTATAGATTTCCCACAGCTCGCCTGCTTCGGTAGAAGCGGTACCAGTCATACCAGATAGTTTGTGGTACATCCGGAAGTAGTTTTGCAAGGTAATGGTCGCATAGGTCTGCGTCGCATCTTCTACCTTCACATTCTCCTTTGCTTCAATCGCTTGGTGCAAGCCATCCGAGTAACGACGACCATCCATGATACGACCCGTCTGCTCATCCACGATTTTCACCTTTCCTTCATCCAAGATGTATTGATCATCAATCTCAAACAAGGTATATGCTTTCAACAATTGGTTGATCGAGTGAATACGCTCTGCTTTTATCGAGTAATCACGCAATAATTCCTCTTTCTGACGGGCTTTTTCTTCTAATGGATCACTTGAGTTTTCAATCGCAGCAATCTCTGTACCTACATCAGGAAGGATGAAGAAGGTCGGATCTTCACCAGAAGTGGTGATCAACTCAATACCTTTTTCGGTCAGCTCTACTTGATTATTTTTTTCATCGATCACGAAAAACAATTCCTCATCTGCCTTCGGCATCTGGCGATTTTGCTCGGCCATGTAGAAATTCTCTACTTTTTGTAGAACTTGGCGATGATTGCTTTCACTTAAGAACTTAATCAATGCTTTATTTTTTGGCAAACCGCGGTAAGCGCGGAATAAGGCCAAACCACCTGCTTCTGGATCTACATCGCCTGCTGCAACGGCTTTCTTTGCCTGATTCAATGCGCCGTTTACATACGCTTTTTGCGCATTTACCAAGCGTTCGATTCTTGGTTTTAGTTGATAAAATTCGTGCTGATCGCCTTTTGGTATCGGACCAGAAATGATCAATGGTGTACGCGCATCGTCAATCAACACCGAATCCACCTCATCAATCATCGCAAAGTGCAGCTTGCGCTGTACCATGGCTTCTGGATTTTGCGTCATGTTGTCACGCAGGTAATCAAAACCAAACTCGTTATTGGTACCGTACACGATATCCGATTGATACGCTTTGCGACGTTGTGGCGAGTTGGGCTGATGCTTATCGATACAATCGACACTCAGACCGTGAAATTCGAATAACGGGCCATTCCACTCGGAGTCACGACGTGCTAAGTAATCATTCACGGTGATGATATGAATACCTTGACCAGATAATGCATTCAGATACGTAGGCAATGTTCCTACCAAGGTTTTACCTTCACCCGTACCCATTTCCGAGATTTTACCTTGGTGCAATACAATACCACCAATTAGCTGTACATCATAGTGCACCATATTCCAGGTCACATCCGTACCGGCTGCAGACCAGCTATTTTTCCATACCGCTTGATCGCCTTGGATCGTCACATTAGGCTTCAATGCCGCGATGTCGCGGTCAAATTGGCTCGCCGTTACGGAGATTTCTTTATTTTCTGTGAAACGTCTTGCTGTATCTTTTACCACAGCAAATGCTTCTGGCAAGATCTCTAACAGTACTTCCTCTAGTTTCTTATCTCTATCTTTAGTCAGCTTATCTACCTTCTCGTAATAAGCCGTTTTCGATTCCATATCTTCGGTAGCTTCAGCCTGTTCTTTCAAGCTCGTGATCTCCTCATCGATCTCTTTCAGGTATTCCGCAATACGGCTTTTAAAGCTGGCTGTTTTGGCTCTCAAATCATCATTTGATAAGCTAGCAAGCTTCTCATACTCTTCCTTGATCTTATCTACGATAGGTTGTATTCCTTTGATATCCCGCTCAGACTTGCTACCAAATAATTTACTTAAGAATTTTAACATAATCTTTTTAATCTGTACTCAGCTAGTGCACAATAATAAATCCAAAGTTCCTAAACAGACAATTTGGCACTAATCGGGCAAATTTAATTATTAGCAATGATAAGTAACAGCATATCACTGTTTTTTTACCGTTTTTTTTAATTGCCTTAATATAGCGCCAAACTACGTTAATGTGGCTCAAATTAGAACAGGAATTTTACCATATTGAGAAATAAATGATACCTTTAAGTATAAACCGCTAATCATGATGAAAAACCTGCTATTTCTTGTCCTTATACAAGTATCATTTATCTTACCCTGCATCGCTCAGCATGCGCCACAAGTATTGGTGTTTTCGAAAACCGCAGCTTTTAGGCATGACAGTATTGAGAAAGGTGCGGAAGCTATTCAGCAATTGGGTATTCAGCATAATTTTGGCGTGTACCACACAGAAGATGCAGCCATATTTACAGACGAACAGCTCAAAAAATACAAAGCAATCATATTTTTAAGTACCACAGGAGATATTTTAAATCCGGCACAGCAAGCCGCCTTTGAAGAGTTTATACAAGCTGGAAATGGCTTTGTGGGCATCCATGCGGCTAGCGACACCGAATACGATTGGCCGTGGTACGGCAAGATGGTCGGCGGCTACTTCGAAAGCCATCCAGAAGTGCAAAGTGCTGATGTACATGTGCACGATCACACACATTTGGCAACAGCGCATCTGCCGGAGATTTGGCGTCATAAGGATGAGTGGTACGATTTCAAGAACTTAAATCCAGACGTCAACATCTTGATGACGATCGATGAAGAAAGTTATAAAGGCGGCAAGATGGGATCTTTCCACCCAGTTTCTTGGTATCATACCTACGATGGTGGCCGTGCTTTTTATACCGCTTTAGGGCATACTAAAGAGGCATATGATGACGCTGACTTCCTGCAACACATAGCCGGTGGTATTGCGTATGCGATTGGGAAAGCCATTGGCAAATAATAACCGGCTCGGTGTTTACCACATTGATTTGCTTCTCATTTTTCTCTATTTTTGCTGTCAATGAAATATTGTTCGATCGCTTCTGGAAGTAATGGTAACTGTTATTATATCGCTAAAGATGATGCCGCTGTATTAATCGACGTGGGGATCAATAACAAGCACATGCATCTCCGCATGGATCAGTTAGGAATTCTACCAACACAGGTCAAAGCCATCTTCATCACGCACGAGCACACCGATCATATCTGCGGATTGTCCGTATTTGCCAAGAAATACGATTTACCGATTTACATCACGCAAGGCACTTTAGACGGATGCAAATTACGTTTACCAGAACATTTAGTACATATTATTAAATCCAATGAACGCGTGCGTATCGGCGGATTAGAAATTATTGGGATTCCCAAATATCATGATGCCAAAGAACCCTGCAGTTTTGTCGTGTCTGACGGTAAAAGCAATATCGGAATCCTCACCGACCTTGGCCATGCTTGTGATAATGTGAAGCACGTGGTGCAGCATGTTGATGTGTTGCTTTTGGAAAGTAATTACGATGAAGAAATGCTACAAAACGGACGCTACTCCTATTACCTCAAGAATAGGATACGTGGTGGTTTAGGGCACATCTCCAATAATATGGCTTTGGCTTTATTTTTAGAAAAACGTACTGATCGACTCAAACATCTCATCTTGGGTCATCTTTCCGGACAGAACAACACGGTAGACAAGGTATTGGAAACATTTGTCCCGCATTGTGCAGATATCACTTTATCTATCGCCACCAGACACGAATCCACCACTATCTTTGATCTTTCAGATTTGCATCAGGTAAAGCAAGCAATCGTGACGGAAATGGCCGCTCCGATCATGCGGGAAGTGGTATAAAAAAAGCGCCTGATGAAACATCAGACGCTTTTGGCTTTATATTAATTATTACTCTTGTACTAATTCTTGCGTGTTTCCAATCCTTTTGCTACCAATGCCTCCACGTATTCACGAACAGACTCGTTAGAGAAACGAGAAGTCACATCAAATGCGAATGCATGCACCAATAAGGTACGTGCTGATTCCTCTCCAATTCCTCTTGCGCGCAGATAGAACAAAGCTTGATCATCAAACTGACCCATCGTACAACCGTGCGAACACTTCACATCATCAGCAAAAATTTCTAACTGTGGTTTAGTATACACCGTAGATTTGTCGCCGACCAACATGTTGTTGTTCTGCTGGAAAGCGTTTGTTTTCTGTGCATCTTCACGCACGAAAATCTTTCCATTAAACACTGCCGTAGAGTTTTCTTGAGGAATATTTTTATACCATTCGTACGATTCACAATGCGGCTTCATATGATCGACAATGGTATGATTATCCACCAATTGCTTGTCGGCCAACAGATTGATACCGTACAAATGTGATTCGACTTGCTCATCATCCAAGCGCACGTTGATATTGTTGCGCACGAAAGTAGCTCCCGGGAAATTACAGTTATAGTTATTGTACAAACTGTGCTTATTCTGGTATACTTCCGTATGGTTGATGTAGTTGCTCGTCGCATCCGAGATCTGCAAGTAGTAATGCTGCATTTTAGCATTTTCTTCTAATACGATCTCCGTTACTTTGTTGTGTAGATTTTTCGCACTTCCGGCTATCGTAATGAAAGATTCGATTACTTCCAGCTCCGAGTTTGCTCCAGCTACAATTAGATTTCTAGTTTGTGCAAAAAATGACTCTGTACCTGTCGCTACATGCACCAAATGAAGTGGCTTACGAATTACTGCATTACGCTTCACTTCAATGAAAACACCCGCGGTGTATAATGCAGTATTTAGATACACTAAAGCATTATCCGTTTTGTCAGCATGTTGCGCAAAATGGCGGGCAAACTGTGGATCGTTCGCAGCATCCTCGATCGGTTTTACCACCAAGCCTTCTTCGTCTTCTAAGCTCGAAAAAGCTAATGTGTATTGGCCATTAACCAATACCAAACGGTGCGCATCCAATGCTGGAATATCTGCTTGCCTCAAATCAAGATCGGCCACATCCACATCACTGTTTAGCACATAAGGCGCTTGTACCAGACTGTGAATATTGGTATACTTCCAATCTTCATTTTTTACCGTAGGAAACCCTGCCTGCTCAAACTTGGCAAACGCTTCCTGACGAATCGCGGCTAATGCAGCCGGTTCATCGATCTTCTCCAGATCATGGAAAGTCGTAGTCAATTGTTGAAACAGAGATTCTGCTGTTATTGTACTCATATTTTTTGTTGTCAATACACTCATAACCTTCCCTTTCTTTTTTCCTTGTTAGGCCGTCTGCGTATCTAATTCTTTTAACCAATCGTATCCTTTTTCTTCCAATTCCAAAGCCAATTCTTTAGGCCCAGTTTTTACAATGCGACCATTGTACAATACGTGTACGAAATCTGGCACGATATAATCCAACAAACGTTGGTAGTGCGTGATCACGACGAAGGCATTATTTTCTGAACGCAATTGATTTACACCATTAGCTACAATGCGCAAAGCATCTATATCCAAACCAGAATCCGTTTCGTCCAAAATAGACAATTTCGGGTTTAGCATAGCCAATTGAAAGATCTCATTACGTTTTTTCTCACCACCGGAGAAGCCTTCGTTCAACGATCTATTGGTCAGCTTAGCCGAAAATTCTACCAATTTTTGTTTATCCTTTACCAACTGTAAAAACTCTTTCGCTTCTAACGGTGGCAAACCTTTGTATTCACGGATATCGTTTAAGGCTGTTTTCAAGAAGTTGATGTTAGAAACACCAGGAATCTCGATTGGGTACTGGAACGCCAAGAACAAGCCTTCGCGAGCACGATCTTCTGGCGAAAGATCCAATAAATCTACGCCATCTAGTAATGCTGTACCATCCGTTACCTCATAAGAATCACGACCGGCCAATACATTTCCTAATGTACTTTTACCTGCACCGTTTGGCCCCATGATCGCGTGTACTTCCCCCGCTTTCACTTCTAGATTTAATCCTTTTAATATGTTTTTATCCTCTACAGAGGCGTGTAAATTCTCAATCTTTAACATGCTATTTTTTATTTGTTCTTCCAGAATATGCGCGTAGCACGATATCCAGAATAGTGTATTACTTTTATTAGCTTATCCTACGGATCCTTCTAGCGATATAGCCAGCAGTTTTTGTGCTTCTACCGCAAACTCCATTGGAAGTTGATTCAATACTTCCTTTGCATACCCATTCACAATTAGCCCAACCGCTTTCTCCGAATCAATACCGCGCTGATTCAAGTAAAACACTTGATCTTCTCCAATCTTCGAAGTAGTGGCTTCGTGCTCTAATTTGGCCGATTTATTTTTACTCTCGATATATGGGAAAGTATGCGCTCCACAACGATCTCCAATAAGGAGTGAATCACACTGCGTGAAGTTACGCGCTTGATCTGCATTTGGCCCGATCTTCACCAAACCTCTATAACTATTATGACTCAATCCAGCCGAGATACCTTTGGAAATGATTTTCGACTTGGTATTTTTACCTAAGTGAATCATTTTTGTACCCGTATCTGCCACTTGACGGTTACGCGTCATCGCGACAGAATAGAATTCGCCAACGCTATTATCACCTTTCAAAATTACACCCGGATATTTCCATGTGATGGCCGATCCAGTTTCCACTTGCGTCCAAGAAATTTTTGAATTATCTCCTTTACAAATACCACGCTTGGTCACAAAGTTTAAGATACCACCTTTACCATCTTTATCACCAGGATACCAGTTTTGTACGGTTGAGTATTTGATTTCGGCATCTTTCATCGCGATTAGCTCTACTACGGCAGCATGCAATTGATTTTCATCACGCATCGGCGCAGTACATCCTTCTAGGTAGGATACGTAAGAACCCTCATCGGCGACGATCAACGTCCGTTCAAACTGACCTGTATTTTGTGCATTGATACGGAAATAGGTCGAAAGCTCCATCGGGCAACGAACTCCTTTAGGAATATACACGAAAGAACCATCTGAGAATACCGCAGAGTTCAGGGCTGCATATATATTGTCCGTTTGCGGCACGACCGTACCCAAATATTGCTTAATCAGCTCCGGATATTCTTGCACCGCCTCACCGAAAGAGCAAAAGATGACGCCTTTTTCTTTCAGTTTCTCCCGAAATGTCGTCTTCACGGATACCGAATCAAATACAGCATCTACCGCTACGACACCCGCCAAAATCTTTTGTTCATCCAACGGAATACCTAATTTGGCAAATGTGGATAATAATTCTGGATCGACATCGTCCATACTATCCAACAGCTTTTTCGATTTTGGAGCCGCATAGTAAGAAAGATCTTGAAGGTCCACTTCTGGATTATCAAAATTTTGCCAAGTCGGCATTTCTAACGTTAGAAAATGGCGAAATGCCTTCAAACGCCATTCCAACAGCCATTCTGGTTCATTTTTCTTTGCAGAAATCAGGCGTACAGTATCTTCATTAAGACCTTTTGGCGCGATCTCCATATCAATATCGGTCGTAAACCCATATTTATACTCCTCGTGCTCAAGCTCTTTTAGTAATTCGTCGTCTTTGGTACTCATATCTCTTTCACCTTTGGAAGCAACGCATTGTTGCCCTGTTTTCAATTTGCAAATTTAGCACTTTAATAGGAATAACGCACTATCGCCAGACACCAATTATGGAGAATATCTCAAAAACATCGGTATTTATATCGTCATAAAATCACACCAATACCCGAAGATAAAGCCTTACAAATCAATTAAGTTGGTAATTGAGCCATGATCGCACGAATGAGGAGCTGATATGCCACAAAGCAAAATATTGCACTACGATTACCTACTGTAAAAAATACGGTGGCAAATAAAATATTGTATATTTACATTTCACAAAATTTTATTGCAATGCCTTACCAGCCTGACAAGACGGATCTGAAAATTTTAAAACTGTTGCAAGAGAATGGTCGTATAACCAATTTACAGCTAGCAACGAGTATCGGTCTTTCGCCTGCGCCCACGTTAGAACGCGTTCGTAAATTGGAAAACTCTGGATTTATCAAGAGTTATCATGCCTTCGTAGACGAGGAAAAGCTGGGTTTAGGCATCAAATCTTTTATTCAGATTTCACTCGACTTTCATACACAAGATGCAATACCTAAATTTGTGGACGCGGTATTAGAAATACCAGAAGTCACGGAATGCCATCACGTAACGGGTAACTGCGACTTCATTCTGAAAGTGTATGTTCGCGATATCAAGGCATATGAGGGCGTCATCATGGAGAAAATCACGAAGATTCCTTACGTAAAAACTTTTCAGACGATGGTGATTATGTCGACAAGTAAAAAGCAACCGATCGTACCCCTACAATATTAAGCAGAGAAACTGTATGCATACATTTGATGATCTTGCAATCATACTTACCTGGCCCGATGCTACCATTCGTGGGGACGAAAAGTGGATGATGTTTTTCAAGAAAATTGGACTGGTAAAAAACTTAAACTTCAAGGTTGGCCATACCGGAATCGTCTTGATCGAAAGAGCGACAGGCACGATGCTCTTCTACGATTTTGGCCGGTACATATCGCCACGCGGCTATGGGCGGGCACGCTCTCAAGAATCAGACCCTCGTCTGGCTATTGACCTCAAAGCACACATCAGCAAAGGTAAGATTACCAACTTGGAGGAGATTGTACATTACTTCGAAACCTTAAAAAGCGCCATGCATGGCGAAGGGCAGTTGTATTTTTCTGTGGCAGAAAACATCAATTTCAACGTGGCCAAACTCTTTGGGGATTATTGGGTAGAGAAAGGCACTTATCCGTATGGCGCGGTGGCACGCCGCAATAACAACTGCTCCAGATTCATTACACGGATGCTGATAAAATCGTCCGAGAAATACCATTACTGGCATGGCATAAATCTGCCAGAAACCATTAAAGCAAGCCCCATTAGCAATGTAGTGAATGCGGTCAATAATCGAATGATCTATTCGTTTTGCCCGACGGTAGGTCTTCAATATTTCCACATGAATCGCTGGAAATCTTTTTGGTTTTTGATTAAACAGCTGGGCGACAATGTATCTCAGAAGAAATCGAATCTTTTGCCCAATGATCAGATTATCGGTGCGGTAGATTTCCTATCCAAACCGATTACCATTCCCAAAGACGCTACTTACCTCGGTGGCGTGGGTGATGGCGCTTGGTACGCGGCCACGCATTTAGACGATCGGCAATTTATGATCAAGCGGTTTACCTCTAAAGGCGAGCTAGAATATGTCGTACAAGGCGAATCCAGTATCGCGATCCAAACAGACGTACCTTGGCGCGTGGTGTATGATAGCCATTTGCTGTTTACACATATCGAGCAAAATGAGGTAAAAATACGCATTAACCATATCAAACAGCTGGAGATAGCCGATTTTAAGTTTGAAACCGTAAAAGAGTTGTACGCCTAATTCTCTTTACACTTGCCAGTCGATGGGCTGTTGTCCTTGCTGAGTGAGAAACGCATTCGCTTTTGAGAATGGTTTCGAGCCATAGAAACCACGATAGACGGATAAAGGCGAAGGATGTACCGACGTCAATACCAAATGTTTTGTTTGATCAATAAGCGCCGACTTCTTGATCGCATAACTGCCCCAAAGAATAAAGACTACACCAATTCGTTGTGCAGAAATGGATTGGATAACCGAATCAGTAAACTGTTCCCAACCTTTCTTTTGGTGCGACGCTGCCTCATGCGCACGTACCGTCAATGTGGCATTGAGCAATAACACGCCTTGCTCTGCCCATTTTGTCAAATCTCCATTCTGCGGATAACTAAAACCGGGAATATCATCCACCAATTCTGCATAAATATTCTTTAAAGAAGGCGGAATGGCGACGCCAACTGGTACAGAAAATGATAAGCCGTGCGCTTGCCCAATATTATGATAGGGATCCTGACCTAGAATAACCACTTTGACATTGGGCAAGGACGTTAACCGAAAGGCATTAAACACTAAGTTTTCTGGAGGAAAAACTTGCGCTTGCTGTCGTTCCTGTTGCACAAATTTGGACAAAGCGCGCATCGAAGGCTGTTCAAACAAGGGCTGAAATACGGACTTCCAACTTTCGTGGTATCTTTTGGACATATTCAAATGTACAATTTTCGTTTAATTGTGGCATACAATTGGATACCTCTATTAATTATCGGATATTTGCATAAAAAGAAATTTAGAAATTATATGTCGAATTTAATACGAATTATCATAGCCAGCATGTTGGTCATTGGCACCGCTACATTATTCTGGTTTGGACTATGGGGCTGGGGTATCTTAGCTGTTTTAGTAACAATTTTAACTTGGGTAACCGTATTTTTCAACGAAAAAATGTTGCTTGCACAATGGCATCTGCGCAAAGAAAACATGACCAAAGCGGAGCTTTGGTTGAAAAAAATAAATAATTTCGAGAAGGAATTAGTACCCGCTCAACATGGTTACTACCATATGCTATTGGGCTTAATCGAATCTCAAAAAGCGCCATTACAAGCAGAAAAGTTCTTTAAGAAAGCATTGACATTGGGCCTACATATGGATCACAACGTGGCGCTTGCCAAATTGAGTTTGGCCGGAATAGCGATGGCTAAACGCGATAAGCGTGGTGCTGAAAAATTGCTTTCTGAAGCGAAAAAGGCAGATAAAAATAAATTGCTCGATGAGCAGATAAAGATGATGAAATCTCAAATGACTATGATGGATAAGCAGCAATTCCGCTACTCCAGATAATCCCGATTTCTGCAAGTACTAGAGCTGAACCTTAATTTGCCTAAAGCGGCCGGGTTCTCTACTATCTTCAAAAACAATCTTAACGGCCTGTGGAAGGCCGTTTTCTTTTTTCCAACCAGCGACCTTAAACTGCAACGGTACTGGCACATCCATAGACAGCACGTGGTTCAAATAATTCTGTCGATCATTGATATGAATACGTACCCGCCCCATCTGTATTTGCGTGTACATCATATCATTATCTTTTTGATCGACCACCGTAGATGCATACGTATTCATTTTGAAAGCACGCTGCTGCCGTAGCGAAGAGATCACAAACAGATCGACAATGGCAGTATCCTTACTCATTTTCACAGCGCGCAAATCAAATTGCAAATCATCCAATACCAATACCGTGGTATCTTCTTGCGCAGCGAGCAAAAGAGGCAAACTGAAAACTAGGAAAAAAACTATTTTCTTTAACATGGATAGATAACTGAGAAAGTATCAAAATGGAATTACCGGAGGCGATCTGCTGATTTGATCAACTTCTCATCGCCACGAATAGCTCCCAACGCCATCGATAGAAAAATGATCGACACCGGCAAAAGGAAGAAACCTATTCCAATATTGTTCGCGCTCAGATATTGATTATTGGCCGACAATATATTGTTGGCGCTCACATACATCCAAACAGCAAACAGCACGATAAGTACCAGTTGCAGATAGACAAATTTGATCTGGCGCTTACGATCCTTGAATAAAAATATCAGTACGATCGGCATCAAGGCAATAAACACCGCTACGATACTTTGTAGGATAAAGCTCTCTTGCTTCACACTTTCGTTATTGACGGAAGTATAGATACCTGACACGTAAATTTGCTTCCCTAAGCCTACTAGGTCAATATAATTCACATATGGAAATAAAAACAGTGTTGTCAAAACTAGACCTGAAAGCAAAAGCCAGACGGATTGTATGCGTTGTATCATAATAGCGCGAACATTTTATTACTATGGTGACAAATATACTATTAAACAGGTGGAATTGCATTTGGTTTGGCTAACAATTACTCTCCCGTCATATTCTTGGCCTCTATCCAGCGCGACATGTATTTCTTGGCCGCATACTGCTCTTGCGCCAAAATCCGACCGATCATATTTTGATGTCGATGCGGGGTTAAGTTTTCCACCAGTTCTACGATTCGTTTTACAAAAGCAGATTGTGCCTGATCGTCAGCCATCAGATTGCTTAAAGCGGATGGGATCAGCGCTTGCTTCTCCAACCAATAAGCCTCATTCGTATACAATTTCACCGTTTTGGAAACAAAATTTTCCAATGAATTGGCCACCGCTCCCGGCCAAGTTTCTGGATTCATGCCTTCTGCACCGACGCTAGAAGTGATAGATGGCGTGCCCGTAATCATCGCATCTACAAACTTTCCTTTTTGTCCGGCGCCAAACGGAATGGGCGCCAACAACAATCGGTACGATTGCATGGTCTGCCGCGCATCATCCGCGCGACCTTTGATCAAAAAACCATCCTGCGGTCGATGCAGTTGCTCCACTTTTTGCGAAGCATACGCTCCATAAATATGTAATTCTGCCTCCGGCAATGTTTTACGGATCTCTGGCCAGTGGCTCTTTTTGAGTAATTCCACCGTCTTCCAATTGGGTTCGTGCAAAAAATTACCAATAAAAATGAAGTGCTTTCGTTCTTCAAAAGTCGGTACTGGCACGTCATCAGCGCTAGTCGATTGCTCTGTAAAGAATGGAAGATAATACAATAACAATTCGGGCACCTGGAATTGGTCGACCAGCAACTCGTATTCGCTGCGCGAAATAATAAGAGAAAGATCACAGCGATAAATGGCCGCCAGTTCGCGCATGGCCGTAGGCGAATACAACAACTCATCAGACCAAGGCATCTGTTGGCGATACGCTTCCTGACGCGCCAAACGCAGGAAATGCAAATCTTCGGTATCTAAAATGCGAAGCGCCTGCGGACAATTATCTGCCACTCGCCAGCCAAATTGCTCTTCGATCATAAAGCGATCAAACAGCACGACATCTGGATTCAACTCTTGCAGCAAGACATCAAAAGAGCTATCGTTTAGTAAAATGTGATGACACGTGATTCCAATCTCTTCCAACGGGTGACTGTGTGGAGATAGCGCCGCAGCCGAACCAAAATGCACTTCATCGTACTGGTTTAGAAACAAACGAAGAAGTTGCAACATGCGCATGCCGGCGGCAGAAGAAGTAGGCTCTGGCCATACTTGGCCAATAACAAATAGCTTGGTACGTTGCATCGCGCAAGTTAGGATATTTAAGCTTCGTGTTTTTAATTTTCGTAATTTTGTACAAACGAACAGAGCTATGTTAGGATTAAAATTACTGACAGATCCACGCTGGGCCAACGTGGCGGAGTCCAACTTGGAGGAAATATTGACAGACCACGCTTGGTGTGAGCAAAAAGCGGCATCAAATGCGATCTCGCTCATTACGCAAAATTCAGAATACGAGGATCTGGTGCACGAACTCACGGCGATAGCGATCGAAGAGATGGAGCACTTCCAAATGGTGATCGACATCATCAAAGAACGTGGTTACACACTAGGGCGCGAGCAAAAAGATGATTACGTAGGGCGGTTGATGAAATTTTCTAAAAAGGATGGATCCAGAAATCAGGCTTTTATTGATCGCTTGCTATTTGCTGCCATGATCGAAGCGCGCAGTTGCGAGCGTTTCCGCGTCTTGTCCAAGAATCTGCAAGACGAGAAACTGTCCCAGTTTTATTATGACTTGATGGTTTCCGAAGCCAATCATTACACGACTTTCCTCAATTTCGCCAAAAAATACAGCGAAGGCGTGGATGTAGAGAAGCGCTGGCAAGAATGGCTGACATTTGAAGGTGAATTGATCCAGAGCTACGGCACAAAAGAGCAAATACACGGTTAGTACGCATTTATAAATACGACAACGCATGGAATTAGGCATAGGCATGTTTGGCGATCTACAGATTGATCAAAAAACTGGCGCGATACAAGCACCGCAGCAACGATTACTCGAAATTATCGAAGAGATCAAACTGATGGACGAAGTGGGCTTAGATTTCTTCGGCATGGGCGAGCATCATCGCCCTGACTACGCAGTAGCTTCGCCCGAAATCATTTTGGCCGCAGCATCTACGGTGACCAAGCGCATCAAATTGGGAAGTGCCGTTTCGGTCATCAGCTCGAGTGATCCAGTCAAATTATATCAAGATTTTGCGACGGTGGATTTATTGTCCAACGGACGTGCCGAACTGATGGCCGGACGCGGATCGTTTATCGAATCCTTCCCATTGTACGGTTATGACTTGAAAGATTACAGCTCACTGTTTACGGAGAAGCTGAATCTGCTCTTACAAATCAATAACAATGAAACCGTGAACTGGACGGGCAAGCATCGTGCTTCGTTGATCAATCAGGAGGTCTATCCTCGCGCCGTCAAAAAACTACCAATTTGGGTGGCTGTTGGCGGCACAACAGAATCTGTGATTCGCGCGGGCAAACTGGGTTTACCGGTCATGTTTGCCATCATTGGTGGAACTTATGCGAGTTTCCAATCGTTGTTTGAAGTATATCAACAAGCCTATACCGACAATGGTCACGATATGGCTAATTTCCAAGTCGGCGTACACATGCATACTTTCTTTGGCGAAAATTCCAAAGCGATTGCAGAATGGTATTATCCATTTTATGCAGCGCAGATGAATCGCGTAGGCGCATCGCGCGGCTGGCCGCCGTACCAACGCTCGCAATACGATTTTGGACGTGCTAAACATGGTCATCTTTTGGTGGGCGAAGCCAATGATATGGTCGACAAAATTTTAGAAATTCAAGAATCATTTGGCCTTACGCGATTTGCTGCGCACATGGATGTCGGCAGCCCAGATCATGCGCAGATGATGAAATCTATCGAGATTTATGGCACGGAGATCATTCCGAAGGTGAAAGCCGCTTTAGCGAAATAATTAATTGGCTTCGATTACGACACCTTTTACCTCCGTCCGAGAGATCAACATTAAAAATGAAATCTTGGCTGGCCTCACGGTCGCGATGACGATGATTCCCGAATCGCTCTCTTTTGCGATTTTGGCAGGTCTTTCGCCATTGACTGGATTATATGCTGCATTCCTGATGGGCTTGGTCACCTCTATCTTAGGCGGCAGACCAGCCATGGTTTCCGGCGGAGCCGGAGCTACTGTGGTTACTTTAATCGCGTTAGCTTCTACCCACGGCGTGGAATATCTTTTTGCCGCGGTTGTATTGGCTGGATTATTACAGTTTGCCGTCGGACTTTTTAAGCTGGGCAAATTTGTGCGGTTGATTCCGCAACCGGTGATGTACGGCTTTCTTAACGGATTGGCCATTATTATCTTTTTATCACAAGTTGAGCAATTCAAAATCCCTGGCAATACTAGCGAATGGATGAGTGGCACGCCACTGTATAACATGCTTGGGTTGACTCTGTTGACCATCGCCATTGTGATTGGATTGCCAAAATTGACGAAAGCTGTTCCGGCATCGCTTGTAGCAATATTAGTCGTTTTCGGATTAGTTACCTATTTTGGGATAGATACCAAAAAGGTGATTGATATTGCCACGGTTAGTGGTTCTTTACCGAGCTTTCATATCCCACAAATTCCGTTTACGTTAGATACGCTACAACTCATTTTTCCATATGCTTTGGTAATGGCGGGTGTCGGATTGATCGAATCGTTGCTTACGCTCAACATGATCGACGAGATCACCGGCACTAAAGGAAAAGCCAATCGAGAATCGATGGCGCAAGGAACGGCAAACGTGGTCAATGGATTTTTTGGCGGCATGGGCGGTTGCGCCATGGTCGCACAATCTTTGGTGAATCTCAACGCAGGTGCGCGAACTCGTTTATCTGCTTTCATCGGGGCGATCGCTATTTTATTCGTGATCTTAATAGGCGGACCGCTAATCGAGATGATTCCGATGGCGGCATTAGTTGGTGTGATGATGATGGTCGCTATTTCTACTTTTGAGTGGCTCAGCTTTCGCATTATCAACAAGTTCCCGAAGTCCGATATCTTTGTTGGCGTACTCGTCGCCATCATCACCGTGCTATTGCACAATCTGGCCTTGGCCGTACTCGTTGGCGTGGTGATCTCCGCTTTGGTTTTTGCTTGGGATAATGCGAAACGTATCCGAGCACGGAAATATGTGGATGATGATGGAGTGAAACATTACGAGATTTACGGGCCACTGTTCTTTGGTTCGACGACTGCATTTTTGGAAAAGTTTGAGCTGAGCGAAGATCCGGATAGTATCGTGATCAATTTTAAAGAAAGCCGCGTGGTGGATATGTCTGCCATTGATGCTTTGCACAAAATCACGGAACGATACGCCAAATTAGGAAAGAAAGTTCATCTAAAATCGCTCAGCCCCGATTGCATTCACTTGCTTTCTAATGCAGCTGGCATTGTAGAGGTCAACATCATGGAAGACCCGACTTATAAGGTGATGCCGAAGGATTAGGGTCTTACTAAGCAATGTGCTATATCATCAACCTTTAATGATTAAGACTTCGCCTTTAAATACGCACTCTTACTGAGCTCATACACATAGTTGAATCGCGAAGGTTCTCCGAAATACGGCATCTCCAACTCATCGACTTTCACGGCGCCCAGCCGCGTCACGGCAATCTGAGAACGTAAATTTTCGGCCCCCACATGAAATCGAACCGTATCCACAAAAGGGAAAATGTGGTTCAGCATCATCGCTTTAACAATAGGATTTATTCCTTTCCCCCAATAGGCGGTAGCGTAAAAAGTATATCCCACAAATATACTTCTACTTTCTGCATCATAATCATAATAGCGTGTACTACCAATAACCTGTTCTGTCTCTTTGTCTATAATGAGAAATGCGCTACCGCTCTGCATAGCACCTTCGAAGAAAGTCTGAAAAATTTCTCGTTGCCAGCGGTTCTTATTAGGATGCCCTGCCCAGATAGCAGGATCGTTAGCCGTTGCATACAGCTCCTCAAAGTCCGTTGCTTTCAAAGGCCGAAGTATGATCAGATCATTTTCTAAAGTTGGTTGTAAGTCTAATAACATGATTCTATAGCATTTTTTTCATCATAATGTCTGTCTGCTCATCCCGTCCTAAACGGAAGATATGTTTATCGAATGCAACAAAGCCATTTTTCTCATAGAAACGGATCGCTTTTGAGTTTTCTTCCCAAACCCCTAACCAAATAAAGTGAACACGTTTCTGTTGCGCGATCTCCACCGCTTTTGCATATAAGGCCTGACCTACCTGCTTGCCTTGAAACTCTTGCAAAACATAAATACGTTCAATTTCTAATGCAGAGGATTCCCTAGAAAGTTCTGTTTGTGCATGCCCCCAATTCAATTTAAGGTATCCCATCGCAATTTCCCCATCGTAAGCTAGATAAAATGCCGATTCATCATCGTGTAACTCCTCTAGTATCTTACTTTCAGAAAAACCATTCTCTAAGTATTCGACCATGTCTTTCTCCGAGTTTGCTGAGGCAAATGTCTCATAGAAAGTTTTTCTTCCAACATGTTGCAAAAGCGACACATCACCTTCTATAGCCTTTCTAATCATGATTTCATTTTGCTTTATTTTTGATTTCGTTGATCTATTCAAATACCGTCGCCGTCATTGCCACTATTCCGTCCACCTTAACTTTTTCTTTTTCAAGGCTTGCTGCCAACCATACGGAAAGATAGCTAAATTATCATCCTGCAACATTTCTATCTTGTCTTTGACCGCATCTTGTACAGCCATTGGCAAATTGTAAAATGCACGATCGACCACAGTTATTCTTTCGGAATCTAAAATACCATTTTGATGCTTGATAGCGATCTTCTGCCCTTTGAAATACATCAGAATCTTTACATGACCGTCATCGTAACCGTTTTCAGCAGATGTACCATAAATGAGTAGGGGTTCTACTATACCATCTCGGTCATGATCTACAAAATCAATAAATTTAGTCCAAAATCGAATGGAAGATTCCTCGGGGCCAATTTCATCCTTCACCTCCCATAGTTTTCTGAGTGTACCATGCTCTTCCAAAAGCTGCAGTGCTTTAATCTTCGTATTCAACGTGTCGCCTTCCTCGGTAACTTGGTCATTGCTTTCTGTCAAAACGGTATATAAGCAGCCCAATTCATCGGTATATTTATATACTCGAAAGATGGGATATGTGATATCCAAGGCCTGCCGGATAGCAGCAGGAAATAATGTTGTCGTTTCTTCTGAGCTTAGTCTTGTTGTAGGAGCAGGCTCCCCTTGTGAAAACGACTTTGCGCAGCAGCAAAGAAATACGAATACAGTCAATAATGGGCGCATATTAAGTAAATTCTTAGAAGTAAATATCGACGTACTCGGTGGTCATCCCTCCTTCACAATTAGTCATCTCCTGCAAGCGATAATACTTTCTTTTGCCCGTGGCTTTGAAATGATACTCTCCAGATCTTTTACATTCCGTGTCTTTATTAATTCCAGTAATCTTGGTCAAGATCTCCCCCTGAAAGATCAGCTCTCTACTATTCATTACTTGCAGCGTTCCATTGATCTTTAAGTAGTCTCCATTCTTCTTACTTTTCTGGCCTCCCGCAACGCTGTATTGCCCATCTGCCAATTTCTTAATGGTGACCTTGCCTGGCGCATCCCAGCTGATCATCTGATGGGTAACGGCGTGTGTACCCTCACGTAATGCCGGAAGGTTGATGAAACCAACAGCCAGAAATAGAAGTGGTAGAAATTTTAACATCTTTATATTATTTATGATAGATAGCTTCAAAACACAATCAGATCAATGACATCTGACCCAAAAAAATATGCTCTCGATATTTATTTATCATTAATATATAACTATTTTGCAGTATGCAAGTACTATCTGCTCTATTATATTTCTTAGCCCAACATTCGGTGATCGCTATTCTGGTGATCAATTTGATTGGTTTTTTGCTAGTTATTTGGAGATTCAAGATCAGGATCCTCGTCTTTAGCTTCATCCTATCTATGCTCAACTTCTTCGCCGGAAATATTTTAAATGCTTGGTTTTTAGCAAAATTTGGCACAAATGGTACAGCCATCATCACTTCGGCAGAGCAAACTAGCTCGATGATGAATGAGCAATACATCTGGGAATACGGCATCGTGATGAAAACTGCAGAAGGCAAAGCGGTCGAAAGTCAATTTACGACGAGCAATGTATCCATCTATCCAATACGCAACAGTATTCAGATCCCATCACCAAACCAGACATTTGTAGTTCGGTATATTCCAGGCTACGAAAAAAATATGGTGATCATGTCGGACGAATCCGAATACGGCAAGCGCCGTATTAACAACGAAAACTTAAAAGTGGTGGAGAAGGAGAAAAAGAAATACGAATTCAGTCCGGAAACAGACGAATTTCGTAAAAGCTATATCAATGCCATGAAAGAGTACATCGAGAATCCAGAAAATGATCTGGATTCAGTAAATATCACTAAGTTCAAAGCTATTGTTAGCCATTTGCGACCGTAGGATTTTTCTGTCCGTCACAACTACCTAATTCTTAAATCGATTTCATCGTTAGAAAAGCATTTTCAAAAACACTTTTTTTCGATTATATTAGTTTTTATTTCTTAATATTTAATCATAAATTTTGAGATATTTCTTAATCCAGTTCAATTTCTGGCGTTTGGGAATCACATAACTTTGTATAAATAACAAAGGAAAAAATCATGGAAAATAAGATATTAGGATTGCATCACATTACCGCGATAGCCAATCAAGCGAAAAGGAACTTAGACTTTTACACCCGTGTATTAGGCGTTCGTTTGGTCAAAAAAACGGTAAATTTTGATGATCCAGGCACCTATCATTTTTATTTTGGGAATGAAACAGGAGCTCCGGGAACCATACTTACTTTCTTCCCTTGGGAAGGGATTGGAAAAGGCGTCAACGGAGCGGGACAAGCCACACATATTGGTTATGCAATCAATCCTGAAGCTTATGATTTTTGGAAAAATAGATTAACCGCAAACAACGTGTCGTGGGAGGAAACAGAAATATTCGGCGAAAAAACACTTTCTTTCACGGACCCAGATGGCCTGCAGCTGCAATTCATTGCCCCAAAAACAACCGATAATCGTACCGCTTGGATTACGGATGAAATTTCCGCTGAAAATGGTCTGAAAGGTTTTCATAACGTCATCTTGACGCTCAAAAATGCCGATCCAACGATCAAAGTGCTGACGGATATCTTAGGATATCGCACCGAAACGCAAGCAGGAAATCGCTTCCGTTTATCCACAGATGCCATAGAAACAGCAAATATCGTGGATATCATTGCCGACGAAACGATTCCTTACGGACGAGGTGCGGCTGGAACGAATCATCATATTGCTTTTCGTGTGAAAGACGACAACATTTTGATGGACTTTCGAGAAAAAATACTATCTGCTGGCTTACAAATAACGCCAAAAATCGATCGCGATTATTTTTATTCCCTATATTTCCGCGAACCGGGAGGGGTGCTTTTCGAATTGGCCACCGATAATCCTGGATTCACCAAAGATGAAGCATTGGCAGAATTAGGTCTAGATCTCAAATTACCGAAACAATACGAAGGGATCCGAAGCGATATTGAAGAAAATTTACCAAAATTATAAAGTATCATTATGGAAAGAACGGAAGTAGTATTAGACGAAAAAAACGGCGGAGAAATACAGTTATTCTCCAACGACAAAAAAGCGGGTAAAATGGACATCGCCATTTCCAGAGATTTGTTACGTATATTTCATACTGAGGTGCGCGATGAGTATGCTGGCAAAGGGTTTTCTAAATTGTTGCTCGACAAACTGGTATCATTCGCTCGAGAAAACAGTTTAAAGATTATCCCGATCTGCCCTTTTGTAAATGCACAGTTCAAAAAACGTCCCGAAGAATTTGAGGATGTTTGGTACAAACGATAAAAATCTTAAATGACACATAATTTAGCTATTACGACTGCCGGCTTGCCATTGGACACTGCTGAGAAAGCGTTGATCATGCTGCACGGTCGTGGTGGTTCAGCACAAGACATCTTGAGTCTGTCGCAGCATTTGAATGTCTCAGAGTATGCCTTATTGGCTCCCCAGGCTACTAATCATACTTGGTATCCGTATTCATTCATTGCACCTGTAGATCAAAACGAACCATGGCTGAGCTCGGCGCTAGGGATTGTTGGACAAACAGCAAAAAAAGTTTTGGATAACGGAATAAAAGCGGAAAACATTTATTTCTTTGGCTTTTCGCAGGGCGCGTGTCTTACATTAGAGTACTTGGCTAGAAATGGACAGCGCTATGGTGGAGCTGTAGCCATTATCGGCGGCGTCATCGGAGAAAAAATAAATAGCGTTAACTATCAAGGTGATTTTGCACAAACGCCGATATTCATCGGCACGAGCGATCCTGATATGCACGTTCCTGTAGAACGGGTGCATGATTCAGCTAGCATTTTGACAGAAATGAATGCTGACGTAACGGTAGAAGTGTATGAAAACTTTGGCCATTCGATCAACGAAGAAGAGATTGCATGGGCCAACAAATTAGTTTTTACGTAAGGTTAATTCGCTCAATTCTTCTGGTCAATTAGATATTCTGCTGTTTTCAAAGACCGTAGTGCTGCATCCGCTGCGGGTAATCTGATGCTGTTTATCCGTTTTCTAGCTATATTTAGCTCGTATTGTACCGCAACTTAGCCATTATTGGCTTGTGCCCTACAAATACAAAAACAGATGTTCGTAAAATCAGATTAGATGTTTGAAAATATTGTCCAGAACGTAAATAAATGGATCACGCTGACCGACGAGGAGATGTCCTCGTTCACCCAGCTCTTGGAAAGCAGAACCGTTCCGAGTAAAACGATCCTACTGCGAGCAGGAGAAGTTTGCCAATTTGAAGGATATATCCGCAAAGGATGTGTCCGAATCTATTACCTAGATGAGAAGGGAATCGAAGTGATATTATCATTTGCTGCGGAAGACTGGTGGGTAAGTGATATCGCGTCCTTCCACGAACAAAAACCATCCAATTTCTATATCGAAGCGATGGAAAAAACAGAAATGTTTGTCCTGACACCAAAAACCAAAGAAGAGCTGCTTTCCATTATACCAAAATTCGAACGCGTTTTTCGAATGTTGGTACAACGAAATCTCTCTACCGTGCAAAACAGATTGATCAATACAATTTCTAAAACGGCGACTGAACGCTATCTCGATTTTATTAAATTATACCCAACCGTGCCATTGCGAGTGCCGCAATATTATATTGCTTCTTATTTGGGTATTTCTCCTGAGTTTGTCAGTACGATTCGAAAGCGATTGGCTGCTAAATGACGAAGTCTCGAAAAACTAGAATAGCCCAAACAATTGAAGAATTATCTGGACTATTCGTAAAACGTGCGCATTACTTTACGCAGCTGAAAAACGCTATGAAAGTATTACCACTCTATTGGCGTACCGCCTCCACCAGAAGCTACGTTTCTAGTCGCTCCTGCTACTCTTTGCTGGCCAAATGAATCTGTGTAATAAGCTGTAATCGATAAATTATTGGTACCTAAAAAAGGGTTTGGATCCGTTATAAACTCTATTTGCATTGTTCCTTGCCCAGATATTATACTTCCTCCCAGTACTTCCCAGACAATTTCGCTTGAAGCATCTCCTTGAAACCATGCACCATAAGGTGTTGATGGATAAAGCAATCCTTGCTGTAGGATTATTGAGCCATTAGCAGCTAGAGAAGTGTGCTCTATAGGACTAAATTTGGAATCAACATTATGCCCCCTGTCAATATTATATCCTTCATCAAAATTAATTGTAGAAAACAATGTCAAGAATGACACTATTACGGAGTTAGTCAATACATTCATAATAAACAAATTAAAGTTTGAAACTGATTACCATAAATATAAGAATTTATCATAATATTACCAAATAAAGGAAATTATCGGATTCAGCAAGGTATTCATTCTTTAATCGTGCGACCGAATTTATGGATTAAATATTCTGTGGGAATTCATCCTTCCAATGGGTAGTTCTCCAACCTTGTTCCTCTTCTATTGTTAATAGACAGGCCTCAAGCTGAGCCATGCATTTTTCCTTATCCAAATTCTGGCCGATAAATACCAGTTCGTTTTTGCGATCTTCCCACTCTGGATGCCAGCGCGCCAACAGATCATTGCGGAGATCTGCGTAATCTGGATATTGATAGCGCACTTCTTCGGACATACTACTCCACCAAGATCCCGCATTTTCTAATCGCAAACTACCGCCAGCCTGACTAAAACTAATGGCTACATGGGGTCGAGAAGCCAACCAGAAAAGTCCTTTCGCGCGAATCAAATTATTTGGATAATCTTCATTCAGGTAGGTGTACCAGCGTTCGGGATGAAATGGTTTTTTCGACCGAAATACAAAAGATGAAATGCCATATTCTTCCGTTTCGGGCGTATGCTCATTCTCCAATTCTTGGATCCAGCCCGAGGAAGAAGAAGCCAGTTCGAAATCAAAAGCACCTGTGCCGATGATTTCTTGCGGTTTTACTCGTCCGAACTGCGTACGAATTGTTTTGGCTTCGGGATTCAACTTTTTAATCGCTGCTTCCAACACACCAAGTGTTTCATCAGAAACCAGATCCGATTTATTGAGCACAATCACGTTGGCAAACTCAATCTGGTCAGTCAGCAGATTCACGATGGTTCTATGATCAAAGATAGAACAAAATCTAGAAAACGCAATAATGTTGCAATAAGTTATTTATTACATTTCATCTGTAAAAAATCACAGTAGATAGCGGTTTATAGTTGGTGATTGGGGTAATGAATATGTTTTATCACGAAGACCCTCATATTATATTAATGTGATCTCTTTGGTCATCGTCAAAATTATTTTCTCTGCCGCATCAGACAATTCTGTTTCGTGCCAAGCGTTTAGTAAAAAATGTCTAGTCCTGAAAAGCTGATACAGGACTAGACATTTCAACAATACCTAAATTTAGACCTACATCTGAGTTGCTCAAAATATTTCTCACCAAAAAGACATTTACAAACAACACCTATAAACATTAATAAAATAAAAACAATTAGTCATTTTAATCACAGATTTTATATAAATCAGTCAATAAATTTTTAATTTTATCAAATTAGCAAAGTATAACAATAGCAAGTTTCATGAATAGGTGGGTCGATTTAGATGATATGACACTGGTGACGCTCGTCAACGAGGGTGACCAGCGTGCTTTCGACGAGCTATTTCTTCGACACAAGACCGCATTATATCGACATGCCTACCGCATGACAGGCGATACCGAATTGTGCAACGATATTATTCAAGATGTATTCCTCACTATTTGGGCAAAACACAACAATTGGAACGTGCACGGCACACCACTCGCCTACCTTTATCAGGCCGTTCGACATAAAATATTCGACCATATTAGCCACGAGAAAGTAGTGGCAAAATATATGGATGAACTATTGCATTTCCAGAATTATGGATCTTCATACGCCGACGAGCATCTGTTGGAAAAGGATCTCTTGGCGCTTATTGAAGAGAAAAAGAATCAACTGCCTCATAGAACCAAAGAAATCTTTGAACTTAACCGCGAACAACAGCTTTCCTACAAAGAAATCGCGGAAAAACTGCACATCTCAGAGAAAACTGCAAAAAAACAAGTACATAATGCCCTGCGATACCTACGCGCAAAGCTTGCGATCCTTCTTATTCCCATTTTTTTAATATTAATTTAATATTAGAGTACTCCCTTTCCTTTGCTTCCCCGTCATACTTGTAACTAACCGACAGCAATGCCGGGCAAACTACCTACGAAAAATGAATAAAAAGGATATTGAGCTTTTATTGAAGCGATATCGCAACGGCGAACCACTGACGGATGAAGAAAAGCGCTGGCTAGATAGTTTCTACCTGCACTACGCACGCCAATCTACACATCATATTAGCGAAGCAGAGTTAGTCGAAAACTTAGGGAAAGTGGATGCCAATATCAAAAGATCGGTGGCCAAACATCCTGCACCCAAAAGAAGAATGCGCTTTGCTTTGGCGGCGGCCGCTCTCTTGGCTGGCTTTCTCCTGCTTAGTTACTATCTACAGACCAACTATTTTCAACAGGAAATGGAGATTCATTTAGCCGGTGGCGAAATGCAAGAAATTACATTGGAAGATGGCTCAAAAATCACCTTAAATGGATCAAGCAAGCTGATCTACCCTAAATCATTCGAAGATGCCGCAACTCGGGAGGTCACCCTCATTGGAGAAGCCTATTTTGATGTCGCCAGAAACGAAGAGAAGCCATTCTTAATCCATACACCACGCATGGAAATCCGCGTATTAGGAACTGCTTTTAACGTGCGAGATTACCAAGAAGATGAACTTGCTGAAACGTCGCTCATTCGTGGTCAGGTTGAAGTATGGAAAACTGGGCAGGAAAAGGAAAAATTTATCCTGAAACCCAAAGAGAAATTTGTACTAGAAAACACACCTTTAGCGGCAGTAAAATCCATCCGCGAAAACAACAAGTTACACACAATCAATCATGCGGCGACCAATATTCGATCGATCGCTATTTCTGAAAAAGATGGACTAGCTACCGAAACAGAATGGATGGTCAAACGGGTGACGATAATGGATGAATCGCTCGCACAAATTGCACGCCGACTGGAGCGCATTCACGGCGTGAAAATCACCATAAAAAACCAAGCAATAGCAAATCAGGTGTATTCTGCCACCTTCGATAACGAACCGATCGAAGATATCCTGCAAGGTTTGCAGGCCGTTGCATCCTTCCGTTACCAGAAAGATAAACAGGGAAATATCGACATCACGCCATAACACAAGAACAATAGCATCTACACAAGCTTATGAATACTAAACTACCTAACCTAACCAGGACAGCGAGGCTCGCCATCCTGTTATCCTGCTTAACACATCTCCATGTGCCAGGATATGCTTATTCTCAAACTCAAAAAATGGATATTTCTATTCGAAATGGCCAATTGGAGGATGTTTTTGCCTCCATTAATGAGCAGAGTAAATACAAAATGTTTTATAGTAAAAACAGCCTTCCTAACAAGACTATTAACTTAGTTGGAAAGCAATTGACGGTTAAAGAGGTTCTGAGTCAATCGCTCGAGGGCAGCGATCTAACTTGGCAGTTGATGAATAACGACATCATCGCCATTCGCGAAAATTCCCAACCTAAAACGCGAGTTGCCGGACAAGTGGTCAACGAAGTCGGTGAACCATTAGCAGGCGTCAGCATTGTGGTAAAAAATTACCAGAAATTGGATTACCGCAATATGCAAATGAGTACCGCTACGGATTCAAACGGACATTGGGGGATGTTGCTTGAAGGTGACAACCTAACACTGATATTTTCATTTATCGGCTATCAAAAACTGGAAATCCCAGTGAAAGATCTTCCTAAAGATGGCACTTCTGTTAAGCTCGTTCCTGAAAAGGGAAGTTTGGAAGAGGTCGTAGTTATCGGTTATGGTACGACGACCCGTCGTCTCAACACAGGATCTGTCGCCTCCATCACCGCAAAAGATATCGAAACGCAGCCAGTCGGCAATCCGCTTGCTGCGCTTTCCGGCAGAATGCCGGGCGTGCTGATTGCACAAAATAACGGTGTGCCGGGTAGTGGCGTTCAAGTGCAAATCAGAAATCAAGCTTCGCTAAGCGGTACCACCTCAGGATCTATTCCACTTTACGTAGTGGATGGTGTACCTTTCACCAACTTCAACGGCGGCGCACCAGCGACGGATAATCTAAACGCCTTTGGTATTTCAGGTGCGTCTGGTGGATTGAGCCCATTTAATATGATTAACCCGTCAGATATTGAACGGATTGACATCTTGAAAGATGCGGATGCTACTGCCATTTATGGAAGTCGTGGCGCAAATGGTGTGGTTTTGATTACGACGAAAAAAGGCGTTTCTGGTCGCACTCGTGTGGGCGTCAACTTCAATACCGGAATCACCGAAGTAAATCGTTTTATTCCGATGTTGAATCTGCCGGATTACTTGGCTTTACGGAAAGATGCTTTTGCGAATGATGGCGCTACGGCGACGACCGCTAATGCGCCAGATCTGACCGTATGGAATCAAAATGCCGCGACGGATTGGCAAAAATTGCTAATTGGAAATACCGGACATATTACGGATGCGCAAGCAAACCTATCTGGGGGAAATGAATATACCCGCTTCTTCTTCAACTCAGGTTATAGACGAGAAAGTACTGTCTTTTATGGCGATAGTGAGAATAGTCGTTTTACCTCCCGCTTAAATCTGGATCATAAATCTAATGATGGTAAATTCAATGCGGCATTCTCGGTAAGTTATGCCAATGACATGACGGATATGCCGAGTTCGGATGTATCTTCTTTCTACAATTTGCCACCTAATTATCCTATTTACAATGAAAATGGCACCTACCATTGGTTGCCTTCCTCATTTGGTATTAACAATCCCATTGCATTACTAGATCGCAAATACATTGGCAAGACCAACAACTTGATTTCGAATGCAAACTTAAGCTACAACATTGCTCCCGGACTAGTAGCCAAGGCGAATTTTGGATATACCATTACACAGTTACAGCAAAATAATCAAACGCCTTCCACAAGCTTAAACAATACCGTGGCGACAACATTGGGCTCTTCGTCTTTCTCGAATACGAAAGCACAGAACTGGATCATCGAACCGACGTTGAACTATACTAAAGCTATCGGGCAAGGCAACTTGACGGCGTTAATAGGAACGAGTTTTCAACAAAACTCTTCGGCTACGCAAACCACCAATGGATCGAACTATAGCAATGATGCATTATTGGGCTCCTTGAATGCTGCGGGCTTATTCACAGCGAGCAATAACCTCGTGATGTACAAATACAACGCGGTATTTGGTAAATTAAACTACGATTGGAAAGAGAAATACCTCTTTAACGGTACTTTCCGTCGAGATGGATCTTCGCGATTCGGGCCTAAAAATCGCTTCGGAAATTTTGGTGCGGTTGGTATGGGCTGGATATTCTCGAAAGAAGATTTTGTTGCCGACAATTTAGATTTTCTGAGTTTCGGTAAGCTACGCGGAAGTTTTGGAACGACCGGTAATGATCAAATAGCAAACTACCTGTATTTACAATTATATTCTTCTTCCGCTGCTTATCTGGGCAATGCGACCATGAACTTGGTCACTTTACCGAATGAGTTCATACAATGGGAAACCACGCAGAAATTGGAGTTTGCACTAGACTTGGGTTTCCTAAAAGATCGCATTTTATTCACAGCAAATTACTTTAGAAACAGATCTGGCGATCAGATTACCTCAGCAGGTTTGCCTACACAAGTTGGTTATAATAGTTACACATCTAATCTGCCAGCAGTAATACAAAACACGGGATTGGAGCTGGAATTAAACACAACGAACATCGAAAGTCAAGATTTCACATGGAAGACATCGACCAACTTCACCTTCTTCCGGAATAAGTTGCTCGAATTTCCAAATATCGAGCAATCCTTCTTCGCCAGCAGCTTCATCGTTGGCGAGCCCATCAACTTAGTGCGCTTGTACAATTACCAAGGGGTGAATCCTACTACCGGCGCTGCGATGTATGAAGATCGTAATGGAGACGGTGTGATTAATTTAGATGATCGTTATGTGGCCGATTTGGGAACACCATTCTATGGTGGTTTCAACAACACGTTTACTTATAAAGGATTTGAACTGGGCGTATTTTTCCAGTTTAACCACCGCTTTGGCGTCACCCGAATTCTGAATACCCGACCGGGTGCGATGGTAAATCAGAATGATTACTGGCTTGGTCGCTGGACACCAGAGAATAGTGGTTCGGATATTCCAGCAGCAACGACGACGCCAGGCAATCCGGTGTACACCTCGTACAATCAATTTACAAATTCTAATGCGGTGTACGGCGATGCATCTTACATCAAACTACGTTCCGTAAACTTGTCCTATCGCCTGCCAGCCAGTTGGCTATCCAGCACGAAAATGTCGAATGTCAACATCTTCGCACAAGGGCAAAATTTATTTACTTGGGCAAAAAACAAGTATGTGCTCGACACCGAAACCACGGTGCAAGGTGGCCCGTCGGGTTTAGGAACCGGAACCATCGGACAGGTGTTGCCACCGCTTAGAACTATCGTTTTTGGATTTAACTGTCAATTTTAATTACCGTCATGAAAACCATTTTAAATAAACATATATTTTCCGCCGCCATATTGGCCGCATCGCTGCTCGCCACATCTTGTGAGAAATTTGTCGAACTGGGTGCGCCACCCACCCAAGTAATATCTGAAGAAGCGTTTCAGACGGATGCTTCAGCTCGAAGTGTTGTTCTAGGTCTGTATATTTCTGGTGTGGGCAATGCAGGCACCACGACATTCTATTCGGGTATGGCTGCAGACGATCTGCAGTACAATGCCGCCGATGCTGGTTTATTGGAGTTTGCCAACAATGGCTTGTTGAATACTAATAGTTATGTGAATAACTTATGGGGAAGCTTGTATCAACTGGTAAAAAACACGAACAATAGCATCATCGGTTTGGAAAGATCAACAACGTTGACACCTACGGTGAAAGACCAACTCTTGGGCGAAGCCAAATTCATGCGCGCCTACACCTACCTCTATCTGGTCAATTTATATGGTGATGTGCCTTTGCACTTGCTAAGCGATCTGGAGGTGTTTGATCAGGCTTCTTTAGCAAGAACGCCTGCCGATCAAGTGTATACGCAGATCATTGCAGACCTGACCGATGCGGAGAGCAAACTTGCTACAGCTTATGAAGGCACGTTCCGCGCCCGAGTAAACAAGCATGCGGCAAGTGCCCTATTGGCTCGTGTCTATCTCTACCGAAATGATTGGGAAAAAGCTGAATTGCAAGCTACAAAAGTGTTGCAAGCTACCGAGTATGGATTACCAGCAACGACGAGTAACTTCACGAATACCAGCAACGAGGTGATTTTTCAAATCGCTAACCTAAGTGGTGTTACTTCCTTTGGCGCAAATTACATTACTTCGGCCAATGTAATTCCGGGGTATACCTTGCCAGATGCTGCATACAATAGTTTTGAAATCACACCGACCGTAGATTTGCGGAAAACAAACTGGACAGCAGCAAAGACCGTGTCAAATAAGGTGTATTATGCGATTACAAAATACAAGGTTTCGGCTGGTACTGGCAATGAGTATCACGTGATACTGCGCTTGGCAGAACAATACCTCATCCGTGCCGAAGCTCGCGCTAACCGCAATAACTTGGCGGGCGCGAAGGAAGATGTAGACGCCATTCGCACGCGTGCTGGATTGGCTGGATTATCCGCTTCACTTACGCAAACACAACTGCTTGCAGCCATCGAAGCAGAACGCTTGCACGAGTTTTTTGGAGAATTTGGACATCGTTGGTTTGACCTTAAGCGCACCAATCGTGCTACAGCTGTACTCTCACCGATCAAGGCGAACTGGCAGGCGACGGATGTGCTCTTCCCAATTCCGAATGCACAAATTCTTCTAAACAATAACCTGACTCAAAACGCAGGCTACGAAAATTAACACACTATACGTCAACCATAACAAACATAGACAATATGAAAACTAAACTATTGATGGCTATGCTACTCACCGCTAGTTTCAGCTACGCGCAGCAGCAACCAGAGAACCTGTACCAAAGAAATCGCGGTGTCTTGGAAAACGGCACACTAGAACAAAAAGATTCGTTAGCGAATGCACTGTTTAGCGACGTCAAAAACTTGAAGGTCGAGGAAGATTATCGCATGACAATCAACATTCTTCGTACGTTAGGTCATGAGGATAAGATGGAGGCCGTCAGTAAGACAGCTACCAAGAAGTTCCCAAAAGGTAGCCTAACCAGAGATGCATACATCACCGAGGTGTTTTACGAGGCCGAAGGTAGTGCTGAAAAGGAGAAGGCTTATAAACAACTATTGAAAAAATGGCCCGTCAAAAACTTCCCAGAACAGGAGCTTACTTATGATTATGTGCTAGCTAATTTGGCGGGAGCTTTTGCCAAAGAAGAGAAACCCACACAAGCCGTTCAGTACTTGGAGCAGATGCACGAGCGTTTTTGGCGCGGAAACGGCTATCTCCCTGTTGGACAAACCTTATTGGCTGCTGGCGATACGGTTTCAGCAGCTCCGTTATTGAAAGTCGCGATGGACGACGCTTATTATTACATTAGCCTGCCCGAAGAGCAAAAAGACAATAAAGCTAAATTCGCCGCGATGGGTTATGCAAGTTCTATGTCTTCCTATGTGGGCATCTTGGTGAATCGTGGCTCGTACGCCGAAGCATTGGATCTGATTGAGAAAGCCATGGAAGTTGCTCCAGAACAAGCGGATGGTTTATCGACTGTATATTATAAATCCTTGATGGGCACCAACCGTAAGTTGGAAGCCTACAATGTGTTGTCAAAGCTCTATGCCAAGGGACAATTTAATGTGGAGAATGATTTGAAAAATCTCTACGCAGAGCTGAATGGTTCAATGCAGGGATACGAACGGTTTAACGCTGGACTAAAGCAGGATTTGGTAAAATCTATCCAAGAGCATATTCAAGAGATGGCGACTTATAAAGATGCGCCAGCATTCGAATTACTTAACTTGAAAGGGGAAAAAGTAAGTTTGGCAAGCCTAAAAGGCAAAGTCGTGGTATTGGATTTCTGGGCTACTTGGTGTCAGCCGTGTATCCGTTCCTTCCCGGGCATGCAAGCTGCACAGGCCATGTATGAGAACGATGAAAACGTACAGTTTTTATTCATCAACACTTGGGAACGCGACAAGGAGTACAAGAAAAATGTGGTATCATTCATCGAGAAAAACAACTATCCTTTTGAGGTACTGTACGATGACCAGAAAGATGCGCAAACGGGAGAAGTATTGGCTGGAAAATTCGGGGTTAGAGGTATTCCTGCAAAATTTGTGATCGACGGAGATGGCAAGGTCCGCTATTTCTTAACCGGATCGACACCAAACGTTGACTATATCAAGATGGAGATGAAGGAATTGATTGAGGCAGCTAAAAAACCTTATCAAGCAGCAACGAAATCTTAATTTTTTATATCATTACGCAGTATTGTTTTAAATATTACTTCGTAATGGTGTATTCATACGATAATTCGGAAAATCTATACAACAACAAAAGCTTGCAATTTGATTTGCAAGCTTTTGTGTTATTTTAACCTTTCGGTGGGTATTGCTTAAAGAGGATCGGACCTTGCTACCAACGACCTATCAGTAAAAACTAGACTATTACCGTCATTTCTACTTACTGTTTTGAGTTATTCATTTAGCGCATTAGATACGTAAATGCTTTTGGCCGTTCCATCGATTCGCTATAGGTATTACCGAAGCGATCCGTCACCTTGATTTGTAAAGTGCTATTAACCGCTGAGGCCTTCACCTTAAACATATGGGAAGTATTTGCAGCATCAAAGGTGGGTGTTGCGTTCACATTGAGGCGCTGCATACCATAGGAAATGATCTGCAGCGGATCATACGAAGAAACGCGTTGTACGTCTAGCGACTTGCCATTCTCGGTAACCGACACATTCCACTCGGGATCATAACCCCACACATTGATCAATACTTCATTGGTTTTATTTGCTTTGGCGAAGTCGGCAGCGTATTGGGGCACCATAGCACGGAATGTGGCATTAGCAGCTGGCGCATGCTTAGCTGCCGTGATTTCCACTTCATTCAGATCGTATGCACGAAATTGGTATTCGGGCGCATAGCCGATGGACTTGTATTTCCAAACGATATTGCTGCCATTCATCTCCCAAAGACCGTAACCACCCGGGCTACCATCTGGTGCAATGTGGTTGTCGGAATAGCCTGGGCGCCCTGTCCACCACCAAGTTCCGGAAAGCGCGGCAATGTTATGTTCCATAAATTTATCGTTACGTGATACGCGGTAGTTCACATGCGTATGCCCCGTCATCACATGCACTTCCGCAAAACGATCTAGCAAAGAAATAAGTTGCTGTGCATTGCTGGTGCGAAAGTTGGGCGTGTTGCCCTGCTCTGTAGGAGCATGGTGCAATTGGATGTGTGTAGAGAGCACGATAGGTGTAGTCGCTGGTAAGGATGCCAAATCCTTGGCCAGCCACTCCAATTGGTTTTCGGTAATCTTGGCGTTGTAATCTCTGCTGCCCACCGTACCGTATGAGCCACCCGTATTCATGTACTCCACATTATCGAGTACGACATAGTGCACCTGCCCCAGATTGAATGAATAATAAGTGGGACCGAGAATTCTCCGATACGCGTTTTCGGCCATCCAATCGTTAGAAAAATAAGGATCATTATCGTGGTTACCGATCGTGTTGAAAACCGGAGCCTGTAGGTTGTTCATCTGCTGAACATACTCGGGCAACATAAAACTATTACTATACCAATAGGTTTCCCAAGTCTGATCACCCAACGTCAGCGCATAGACTTGCTTTCCTTCCGATTTAAGGCGAGCGATCTGCTGATTAACATCCGCCATGAAGCCGTTCTGAAACTGACTCAGGTCGCTGTTTCTGTTCGCTAAATGCATATCGGCAAGCGCTAAGATGACATGGTTTTCGTTGTTCACAGCTGTTAACTCAAAATCACGCGTATCAATGATATCTGGATTGGAAGCCACAAATTGATAGAATTTTGGGGTCTTGTTTGCCGTTTCAGTAACCTCGTGGTTAGCGGGGATCGAAATAAAGACATAGCCCGTGCGCTTGGTCGAGCTCAGATAATAGACGCCTTGAGCATCTGTTGTGGTCACGTCATAGCCATCGGAAACAACCACATCGGCAAGCCCTTGCCCGGCAACATGCACTACGCCCTTGATATTCTTACCCTCTTGGTTTGGGATATCTGCGCGGAGCACGTAGTTGAACTGAGTGTTGCCTATGGGATACGATGTGGTACCACGCAGGATGCTCAGCCGATAATTGATCGGTTCTAAATCGGTTGGGAACGTAACTTTGTCGTCGACAATAGCCACGGTCAAGATTTTTTGCCCTTGCTGTGCCGGTTCCAATTGCAAGATATCTCCATCCTGATAGCCTGTACCCGAAAGTGGCATCGCTTTGCCGCGCTCGATATCCCAGAAGGGGGAAATGGCTGCCTTAAAGTCGTTGCTAACGGAATTTTCTGCTGGCGGTATCGTTTCATCAATAGGATCTAGCATGCTCTTGCTACAGGAGTTGGCCAATAGCGTCATGATGATGGATAGGCATAGCACTCCTTTGCATAAGCGGTAGATCGAGGATAAGTATGTTCTTTTCATGTGTCTTATTATCTTATTAGTCTCAGTCTTTTAGAAGCATGATTACGCGTAAAAGACGTCATCGCAAATAGTAACAACGGAACGATCTCTTTTTTTAGATGAGATCGCTCCGTGGTCGTTATTACGTTTCGCGATGACGTCGATAATTGCTCCTTTAGAAAGCCCCTATTATTATTTAATCAACTTGCTGGGTCACTCCCACTCCAGTAGAGAGCACACTTGCCGGCGCTTGTTTACTCAGAGGTTCTGCATGGTAGCTTCTCGCGACTTCCCACGTACGTGTTGTAGCGTTGAATACACCGCCCAGCTTGATAAAGAAACCCACATTGGCCGGCACAAAATGTGGAATGCGGTATTGATTACCTCCCATAGAGAAGAATGGCTGTGGTGCCAAGGTTTCGGGATGGAATCGCTGATAATGATCGTTGTTTGCGATTCGGTATCCCAGATTGGCGACCGAATCGATGACGGTAGCTGTACCCAAACCACCAAACATCACGACATCCAGTGGTACGGAAGCCTCGTTGATATTGGTACCAACGAAGAGCGCCATACCGCTCGCATTTCCGCTATTCGCTAGGATATTGGCATTGGCATCGCCCAATCCATCACCACCAGTGGTAGCATATGGAATGGCTCGTACCCAATTCAGGTCACCCAACGTTGTGGAGTTTGCGCCACTGATGCGTTTTTGATGCCCCCCTACGTAGAAGAACTCGCCTTTCTTGACCGAACCTTCAGTCAAATTGAATTTGAGGGTACGTGCACCACCGGTAGACCACCCTGCACCCGGTGCAGCACCTGCATTGGGTTGGTTGGCTCCGGCATTGTTGGTCGTGACTACGGCAAACGGAATCTCCGCAAAGTTGATATCGGCGTTGGCCATCAACTGAATGTATTCATAGTTGGTGTCCGACCCTTCTGGATCAGGGCAGTACCCGGTGAATACTAATGGCATATCGCCGAGATCGCCCGGAATAATAGGATCTGATGTATCTTCGATATGCGCCACGGCAAATGGCCATATGGCCATGAGGCCATTCGTATCGCCCAACAATATACCTTTCACGTTCATATTGCGTGGTACAGGCAGTGCCGCATAGTTTGCCGTTGGCAATGTTCGGATCACAAGCGTATCTGCACCGTTGAGCATTTTCTTTACTCCCACAAAGCTGTCACCTTCTACTGGTCCTGGCACCATCTCTCCGCCACCGATCTGTACTAAGGTACCTTCGTACTCATGAGGGCGTTGGTTGATAGCCGATGCAGAGACTTGTCTGGTGCGTACGCTGCCTACGTTGTCCACCATTTCGAGATCGCTGGTGTGTAGCCCGTCTATATACAGGAATGTTTCGCGACGCAAGGTTTTGCCGCCGATATTAATGCGGATGGAATCGCCCATGCGGTATGCTGCCGCAAGGTCGCCGACTTTCAGAGCAATACCGTGCAATCTATTGCCCCGTTGGAGCTGTTGTACGACCATCATGCCTTCGGGCACGTTGCCCGATTGCGCATCTGATATTACCACACCGGTAGTCCATTCGGCTTCACTTACGGATTCGGGCGTAATCTCTACGTCATTGCCTTTGTGCACAGCACGAAGATCTTGGATGGAAATATACGGACTTAATGTCCCTAAGATATGATCCCTGTTTTCGCAGGAGGTTAATAACGTGATCAATCCCAATGTGATAAATAGAACGCTATAGCTTAACTTTTTCATTTTCGTAGTTGGATTATTAGTGCGCATTCGATTAAGGTTTCTGCCACCATACCGGTGTATTGATATTATCCGGACCCTGCTCGGCTACCGCTTTTTGATAATTTGCACGGTTAGCATTTTGCACATAGACTGGGTAATTGAGTCGTACCGGCATTTTGCCGTCGTTAAGATGTCCCGATCCGATTGGCAGGACGGGGTGGCCTGTACGGCGGAATTCAAACCAAGATTGCATATCCGTGAAGAATAACGCGTAATATTTTTGCAGGTGGATAAGTTCCATTTTCTGAAATTCGTCGAAGTTGTCATCCCATGCGCTCAACTCTGTAGAGAGGTAGAAAGAGGGCATTTGGTGCCCCCAAAGTTCGATCCCCGCTCTAGTACCGCGCTCGTAGTATTCTCGAGCTGAGCCAGTCGTAATGTATCCTTTAACGGCTGCTTCCGCTAATATGAGCTGCAGCTCACCGTAGTTCAACATGTTTCCTAATAAGGGGTGGAACATCAGGCCGGTGTGCAGCGCAGATCCTTGTACGGGAGGCTGCCCAACAGGATACCCACTCGGTACGCCAAGATAGTCTCCATTGAAGAGAGATACCCAAGTCACGATACGAGGATCACTACGCTCACTAAGTTTGTCGATAAAGAAGCTGGCCGATTTTGGACCGTACCAATCGGCATTCCGCCAGGTGGCAAAAGGTGACACGTATGGTGATACACCAGTCCATCGTAAGATGGCGGAGTCATCATTGCTACGCATAATGGGGTATCTGATCGGGTTGTCTTCGATAATCTTTTTAATAATTGCCACGGTATTGAGTTCGGTTTTATGCGCAAGACGTAGTGCCAACCGAAGGTATAAGGAATTTCCAAAGAGACGCCATTTGTACATCTGTCCATTAAAAACGGGATCTGCATCTGCTTTAATTTTATATTCAAAAGCTATTCCATTGAGTAAGGTATTGGCTTCTTCTAGTTTCTCAAACAGCGATAAATAGATCGCCTCTTGTTTGTCGAATACGGGCTGCACAACGTTTGAATCTCTTCCTAATAATGCTTGCGAATACGGAATATCGCCATAAATATCGGTGAGTATAGAAAACAACCACACTTCAGAGATCTGAGCAATTGCTTTGTATTCTGGTTGATTGAGCTCATCCGCATACTCGTAGATATCGCGGAAGTTGCGCAGTTGCACATAGAGATTATTCCACATGTGGTCTGCTTCGTTGGTGCGGATATCGTATCGAAAGATACGTCCGTCACCGTCCCCCATATTGACCGTCACTTGCATGAGTTCATTAGTGATGCGCTGGCTACGGCTCATGTTGGCACTCACTGATTTCGTTAATGCGGGAGCCAACAGATTCTCAGGCTGAACCCGAGGACTGGTATTTGGGTTGGTATTAATTTCTTGGAAATCTTTGTTGCACGAGGTAAATATACTCGAGCAAACGATTCCTAGTAATATTATTTTTATAAGATGTTTCATGTTTACGATGATTTTAAAGGCCAATAACTAAGTTGACGCCAAAGGTTCGTGTAGCTGGGAATTGCCCCAACTCAAAGCCTCGGGTGATGTCGCCATTGCCCAGAGTACCAAACTCAGGATCAAAGGCAGGCCAGCTTGACCAAATAAATAAGTCTCGCCCGAAGGCGCCTATCGTGGCACGCTGCAACCCTAATTTAGCGAGGGTTTCGGGCTTCAAACTGTAATCGATTCGAAATTCTCTAAACTTTAGAAAGTCGGTTGAGTAACTGGTGCCTTCGACATTGTCGCGCCCCAAGTGCGCATTGTAATAATCCCACACATTGGTAACGATCACATCGTTTGCTCGGTAACTGCCATCACCATTGTCGATCACGCCGTTGCCGATGATGCCGTTATAGCGTCCGGGTAGCGTATTGGTTGTTTTACCTTGCTCACTATTGACCGCAGAGGTCAATGAATAGCCGACCGCACCAAATTGCGCGTCGAATAAAAAGCCTACGCGGAATTGTTTGTACCGGAACTCGTTGTACAAGCCTAGGCGAAAAGCGGGATTGGCTTGGCCAATGTATTGCACCGAATCGGTTAATTGAGGAATACCGTTGTCGTAAACGATCTGTCCATCGGGTGAACGTTGGTAACCGCGACCCCATAATTCATCCATACGGCCACCCACACGAGCTACCATCATACCGCGGCTGCCGGGTCCGTTTTGTAAGATCATTTCTTGTTGGTTATCCGTCAGTTCCAACACCTTATTCTTATTGGTACTAAAGGTGGGGCTCATGATCCAAGTAAGGCCATCTTTCTTTTGAATAGGTACGATAGAGGCTTCTAACTCAAAGCCACTATTTCGGATGCCACCGGCATTGATCAATACATTATTTGCACCAGACGCACGATCGATCACGGCGACTAAATGCTGATTGGTTGTCGTTGCGGTGTAATAGGTCGCATTCACGGTCAATCTATTTCTAAACAAGTTGAGATCTGTTCCGAGTTCATAACTAACCGTTTTAAGCGGTTGTAGTTGCAGATTAGGAAGCGAGGTAGGATTTGATCTTCCCCCCGGAAAAGTCGGGTCTACATTGTACGTGTAAGAGGTACGATAGGGTACCATCGATCCACTTCCTACTTCGGCGATAGATCCGCGAAACTTAACCATGGAGAACTGCGCAGGCAAGTTCACCATATCCGAAAGCACATAACTCACATTGACAGATGGATAGCTAAATGACTTGCCCTTGTTGGTCGGTGAGGCTAGTGCGCTATTCCAATCGGTACGAAACGATAGATCGGCAAATAAATAATCGCGGAATGCGACCGTACCAAAGGCATACACACTGTTGAGCACCAGTTCACTGCGAAAAGGTGTACTCACGATCACACCTGCTGGATTACCCATATTGAATATGCCGGGATAGGCCAATGAATCTGCCGAGTTGCGTTCCAACGCATTTTCATTGCGTAGGGAGCTACCTCCACCAGTGATTCTTATTTTGAAGTGGTCGTTGATATCCTTCTTGTACGTCACCATCATTTCAGAATTGGTCTCTGTGTTATTGATGGCTTGGGTACGGAACATCCCTTTCTTAAATTTTTCGGTATCGTATGGCCGCTGCTGGCTGCGTCGTTCGGCGTTTAGATCCATCGTGGTACGCACCAGCACATCCCATTCGTCCGAGAACTTATACGTGGCTTCGATATTACCGGTAAGGCCATGTCTCTTATTCTTGTTGAGCATTTCATAGGCGATCAAGTACGGATTGTCGACAAGACTACTGTAGGGATAGTTTTGCACCAGATTTTCTGATCCATGCTTCCAATAGTCTTCCAGCCAACTAAGCTGCGCATTGGGTTGCCAAAAGGCATTCCAATACATAAAAGATTGGTTATTGTAGCCAGAGGTTGGCAAGTTATCACTACGGTTTTGCCGGTAATTGATGCGGGTCTGGATCCGTAGCTTATCGGTGACCTGATGGGCGGCCGTCAAGGATACGTTGTTGCGTTCGTATCCCGTATTCGGGATGATCCATTTGTTTCGCAGATTTGTAAAAGAGAAACGTACTTGTGTACGAGCATTGCCCCCATCTAGGCTGATGGAATTGGTAAATGTTGTTCCGGTTTCGAAAAACTTTTTACGCTCATCCGGGAAGGCCTCCCAAAGGGTGCGTTCTGTAGCGCGCGTCTGGGTGATCGGGTCGTACTGGAAATAGGATTGACCGTCAAATTTCGGTCCCCAAGCGGAGCTGGTGCTTCGTGTGCTTGGGCCATCTACTCCGTCATTGAAGGAATAATAGCGCACGCCCTCCGTTCCTTGCCCGTATTCATACTGATAGTCGGGCCAGCGCGATACAGATTCGATCACGGCGTTGGACGATACGGTGACACCGATACCCTTGTTGATCTTTCCAGATTTTGTGGTGATGACGATCGCTCCATTAGCACCTCGCTGTCCATATAGCGCCGTAGCATTAGCACCTTTTAATACGGTAAGCGAAGCAATGTCTTCGGGATTAATATCGTTGATCCCCGTTCCGAAATCTACGGGTGAGTCACCGCCCAAATAAGCACCATGACCTTGGCCTACTTGGTTGCCACTGCTATTGTTGATCACCACTCCGTCGACGATGATCAATGCTTGGTTGTCTCCCGTCAAGTTGTTTTCGCCACGGAGAATAATTTTGTTGGAACCTGCTGGACCTGCTCCCGAGCGCACGAGGTTAACCCCAGCGATGCGTCCTGATAGCGCTTCCGTCCAGTTATTGGGCATGGTTTCGGTAATTTTATCGCCTTTTAGTTCGGTCGCGGCATAGCCTAACGACTTTTGCTGGCGTGATATGCCTAGCGCGGTGACAACCACCTCAGCTACTTCATCCATGGCGGGCACTAACTGAAAACTCAAGGTCATAGTTTCCCCTTCCTGTACGAGCACCTGACTTTTGCTCATCGTTTCAAACGAGATGTAGCTCGCCGTGACGGTGTAGGATCCGGGGCGTACCGAAACGGTAAATCGACCGTCATTGTTGGTGGTGGCTGTTCTGTTGAGCTCGGTGATACGAACTGTTGCTGATGGTAGTGGCTCGCCATTCTCATCCAATACAACACCTGTGAGCACACCGGGACGTTGTGCTTTCTTCAAGACGATAGTTCCTTTGTCATTTTCTTCAAATACCACATTCGTACCGGCGAATAGGTTTTGAAGGATGCGCTCTATAGAAGTGGTTTTGAATGATTTATTGGCCACCGCTTTAGACGACAGTCCGAGGAGCTTATCATCAAATGCAATGTCTAAATTTTGCTCCTTTTCGAGCTTCTTGATAGCGGTATACAACGTCATATCTGCCGCTGTAAAATCAATTTTTCGTTGGTGGATTTGCCCCATCAGAGGCGCCGCCAATAGAAATTGGCCAATCATCGTCCCAAATAAGCAGATCATAATTGTCGCACGCATAATAATTCGTATGAACAATAGATTTATATTCATTATTTTTATAGTCTTAGTAATACACAAAAAGCTAAGTGGCCGGGTATTGGGTCTCAAGCAAATCCCGGTCAACATACGTTGCGGACGGTGCCTTTTGGTACCGCACGCAATAGTTTGGTTTAGTAGAGAATTAGTTCATCGTCGACCCTCCTATATTTTAATCGGTGTATACTGCATATTTTTTCCATGTTTTCACGCAGTGGTCGATCCGCATAGAGTGTTAGATCATACGAATAGGTCTGCTTTGAATTTTCGGGTTTCTTGACCACGACGCCGTGCATATTTTGGATGACCTGTGCCATTTCTTCAAAGCTGGCCTGCGCTAATACTACTTTTCCATCACGCCAAGAGCCTTTATTTCCACTCTCTTGCAGGGCATACGTACCTTTATCTCTTGTAAATACGAGGGATTGTCCTAGGGATAGTTTTTCTAGCGGAAAACCATTCTTCTCCACTTGAACCGCACCGCGATCCACGCTCACATTGATGGTCTGTAATCCCGTGTAGCAATTGATATTAAAGGCTGTTCCGAGTACTCTCACGCTCAGGTCGTCTAATTCGACTATAAATGGTTTGGAAGGCAAGTGAGCCACATCAAAGAATGCTTCTCCTGATAAATGTACACGGCGGATACTGTCGCCATAGTTGGCCAACACTTCAACGGTAGAGTTGGCATTTAGCCAGACCTGCGTACTATCGGGCAGCACCAACATCTTGCGCTCCTTAATACCTGTGCTGCTGCGAAAGTCGGGCACAACGGCGGCTTGCTGTGCTATGCTACTGCTATTGGAGGAGAACACGCCTCGCTTAATAGCGATCGAAATTCCCAATACGAGCAATACCGCAGCGGCACTGACGAAATGGATGAGATACCGCTGTTTGAATGGACGCTGAGGAATAGGTTGCGGAATCTGGATGCCAGACCAGATACGCGCTCTAGTGCGTGCTTTCTGTTCGGTATTTTCGAATAGATCTTGCTCCTCTTTATTCGAGAAAGAGGCGTACCATGTCTCGATGAGTTGGCGCTCGGCTTCGGTGGCTTGGCCCGATTGGTGCTTATCGAGCAGTTCTTTGAGTTTCTTTAATTCCACTTGCTGTTGTTTTCACTCTTATAGTGCAGCGAAAGCGGAATAAGTACCTCAAGAAATCATTAAGTTGATATTAAGTAATTATTAAGGCCAAAATAAAGGCGTATAGGCTGGAGGAAACTTCAGGATGTTCTTTACTTAAGATGTCTTTAAGTTGTTTCAAGCCCATGGTTGTATTGTTTTTCACTGTTTGGGTCGAGAGGTCAAGGGCTTTCGCGATCTCAGCTATCGTAAAGTTTTGCATGCGCAATAGGATGATATCCCGCATATTCTTGGGGAAATGATCGATGGCTTGATTGATGGTAAGCTGAATCTCTTTTGCCGTAATGGCATCGAGTACGCCTTCTTCAAAGACAGCCATCTGCCGCAAGAGGTGATCTACCGTTTCTTGATGTAAATTATTTTTGGTGTAATGTCGAATCAATTTATTTTTAAGCGCACCTACGAGGTATGCTTTTATGGAGACGTTGATGATTATGCTCTCGCGGTTCTGCCAGAAAGAGGTGAAAATTTCTTGTACGAGGTCTTCTGCATCATCATGATTCTTGAGGCGAAAGTATGCTTCGCGGTAAAGATATTCCCAGTACGCGTTGAAAAATTGAGCAAAAGCTTCTTCACTCCCCGCTCGAATGGCTTGCATAAGTTGATTATCCTGTAAAATCTCCATAATGTACGTGGGCCGTTGGATTGCCAAATATACAGAGCCAGTATTAACTTAATGTTATGCTGTAAAATAGCGTGTGAAGGGAGTGGGAGAAGAAAATTGGCTTCGTCTACAACTTTTAAATACGATGCCTGAATAACGGATACCTACCAAAACCGTTATATACGACAAAAGCTTACAAATAAATTGCAAGCTTTTGTTTGATTTTAACCTTTCGGTTGGTAGCCCGTAGGGGAATCGAACCCCTGTTACCAGAATGAAAATCTGGCGTCCTAACCCCTAGACGAACGGGCCGTTTTTCTCTTTCGGTGTGCAAATATAGAATTATATCTATACACATCAAAATTATTTTTAAAAAATTGCAGCAGCCTATTAAAAAACCTATTTTAGACCAACGTAAATCCATCTTATGAAAAAATTAGGCCTATCCTTTTCCGCTTATCTCATTGCCCTAAGCTTTGGGTACGCTCAGCAGCCCTATTCGTTGAGTTGGCGCGTTTCGCCACAAGACTCCACGGGTAAGCAGTTTGATATTGTGCTAAAAAACAACCACAACAAGGCGCTAGATCTTAGCAGCTACGATCTATGGTTCAATTCCAACTATCATATTAAAGAGCAGGAACAAGCTACGTACAAGATATCTGATGAGAATGGGAATCTGTATCGCATTAACTTTAAGGAGGCTATCCGCTTAGCGAATCGCGATTCGATTCTGCTTACGTATAAAACGGATTTTCCGATTACACATACGTCCATCTCGCCAAATGGCTTTTATTTGCAATCGCGGCAAGATCCAAAGGCAGTAATCTCCTTACCGAATCCACAAATTACAGCACCGAAAGTATCGGCGGAGAAGAAGGCAAAAATGCTTGCCGACTTGTACGATAAAAATGCATTATTCCAAAGCAACGGATCACAGCTCATCTTGCCTACGCCGCAGTCTATAACCGCAGCGGCAGGTCAGTACGCTCTTAGCAAAGGTTTCTCTTACTATATCGATGCTACATTAGCACAAGAACTTTCGACAGTGTTGAATGAGGTCGCTCAAGACTTCTCCGCTTGGAATCTTAAAAACGTCCAGCAACCGGACGACGCGCAGTTAGCCATCCAAAAAATAGATGGATTAGCAGAAGATGCGTATCGGCTATCGGTAGATGCCAAAGGAATTCGCCTACAAGCCAGCCATGCTAAAGGAGCATTTTATGGTCTTCAATCTCTGTTATCCCTATTTCCTGCAAATTTTCAAGATAGCAAATCGATATCCATACCATTTGTACAGGTTGACGACGCCCCGCGCTATGCTTACCGCGGTTTGATGTTGGACATTTCGCGAAACTTCAAAGATCTACAGACGCTGAAACGCTATGTAGATGTGATGGCGCGGTATAAATTGAACAAATTACACCTGCATCTCATTGACGACGAAGGATGGCGTTTAGAAATACCTTCTTTGCCTGAGTTAACGGAAATCGGAGCAAATAGGACCCCATATTACGCAGATGGATTGGGCATTCAGCCATCGTACGGCTCTGGTGCAAACCTGAAAAAGAAACAATACTTATCGAAAGAAGAATTTAAGGAGTTATTGCGCTACGCGGATGAACGATTCGTGACGATCATTCCAGAAGTGGAGACACCAGGGCATGCGCGTGCGGCCGTCAAAGCGATGGAAGCTCGATATCATCGCCTAGTAAAAGAAGGACAGAAAGAAGAAGCCGAACGTTTCTTGATGAATGATTTCCAAGATACATCGACCTACTATTCTGCTCAATATTGGCAAGACAATGTGATGAATCCAGCCATGCCGGGCACGTATCGTTTCATTGCGCACATCATGGACGAGATTAAAGCTATTTATGCAGAAGCGGGATTACCCTTGAAAGTAATTTCCATTGGCGGCGATGAATTGCCAACAGGATCTTGGGAAGGATCCCCATTGGTGCAAGCCTTGATGAAAGAACAAGGCTATTCTTCTGTACACGAAGTGTGGACGTACTACATTGATCGCGTGCATAAAATCCTAAAAGAGAAAAATCTTACGATGGCAGGATGGGAAGAAGTGGGCATGGTGAACCGCGGAAAAGGCATGGAAGTGAATGAAAAGTTTGCGGATCGTGGATTTTTGCTCGATGTATGGAATAATACGATTGGTGGTGGTCAAGAAGATCTGGCCTACAAACTGGCCAATGCAGGTCATAATACCGTCTTTGTCAGTGCTAGTAATTTCTACTTCGACATGGCTTGGGACAATAGTTTTGAAGAGCCCGGATTGACTTGGGCCTCTAAAACAGATTTATATCACGCTTACTCATTACTTCCTGAAAGCTATTTTGCCAATATCCAGTATACAGATCGTGGAAAACCACTAGGCAAAAAACATTTTGAAAACAAAACAAGACTATCAGCAGAAGGTGCTAAACACTTAGTCGGCTTGAAAGGTGCGCTGTGGGCAGAGACGGTGCTAGACAATGATGCGATGGATTATATGATCTTCCCGCGCTTTTTTGCACTGGCAGAACGTGCGTGGGCACCGGCAAGCGAGTGGGAAAGTGAAGCAAACTTCGACAAGCAAGCATTCGACAATACTTATGCTGGATTTATTAACAAGGTCGGCAAGACAGAACTTCCGAAGTTGCGCAGCTTCGCAGGCGGATTTCAGTACCGTTTGCCTGCGGTGGGCATCAAAGAATCAGCCGGCAAAGTGATAGCGAACGCCGAATATCCGGGGTTCCCAATTCAATATACCATAAATTCTGACACTAGTGCAACAGCAAAGCCATTTCCTACAGCAGGCTTATCATTGAAATCAGGTGAAAAAATTCAGGTCTTTACCATCGATGTAGATGGCCGCAAAGGTCGTGTTAGCCATTACACGAAGTGATAATAGGTTATGTTAAGATTCCCCACATCTTTTAAGCAAGATGTGGGGAATTTTTATTTACGAACGATAGCAACTGTGAGCCGAGATACACAGGTCAGCTTACCTTTCTCATCTCTTATTTTGATATCCCAGATATGCGTTTTCCCTCCAATATGTAATGGTGTACACGTGGCAGTAACCTCGCCAGAAAGCACAGGACGTAAGTGATTGGCATTTACTTCCAGACCCACGCCCACATATTTTTCGGGATCTACGATTAGGTTTGTCGCCACACTTCCTACAGACTCGGCCAGCACGACGGAAGCGCCACCATGCAACAGTCCATATGGCTGCTTGACCTTATCCGTGATCGGCATGCGCGCTACGAGCGCATCATCCCGAATCTCAATCACCTCTATCCCCAGAAAGCCAGTCATATTCTTGCCAAAGAGCTCATTGAGTTCTGCGATACTATATTCCTTAAACCACATGTAGCTGTTTTTGATTGTTGTTGTCTTTGAGATATCTACCATGTAAAATCGTAATGTGATGATTCATATGCCCCGCAATGATATAAATAAACGCTTGCACACTAATCAACCGGTCAGAAGCCATACCCTTACGATTTAGCTCCGTATCGTTGAACGTTTGAAACAGCAGAATATTAGCCTGTCGTAGCACCTTGAATTCTTCGATAATACTTTCAAAGGATCTTTCGTTATGTCGTCCATTCGCTACGAATTCATCTTGCTCGAAAGAGGCCAAAGCGGTCATGTCATTTCGAGCGAAACGCAATGCGCGGTACGCCATGATACGTTCTGCATCTAGTAAATGGCAAAGCACTTCTTTCACCGTCCATTTTCCTTCTGCATAAGAGTACGTACCCTTCTCTTCGGGAATGCTACGCACGAACTCTGGAAAAGAGTCTAATTTTTTCCTGAGTTCATCCATAACCGGTTCGGTTACACTATCGATATACTCTTTGTAAATCGCCGGATAATCATCCGATTTGAGTTGGTTCATATCTCAAATTACTTTTTAAAATTATTCTGAATGTGGTGCCCTTGCCCACCTCGGATTCTTTTACAAATATCTGGCCACGATGCAGTTTCACCATCCTTTTGGTGAGACTTAAACCCAATCCCCAACCCCGTTTTCTGGTGGTAAATCCAGGTAAAAATATCGTTTCCCAATTGGACCGCGGTACACCTCTTCCGGTATCACTTACATCCATGAAAATTTCTTCCTTGGCGATATTTTCATGGATATGAATATGCACCTTTCCCTCTGACTCGATCGCGTTGACGGCGTTTTTTAAAAGATTCTCTATAATCCAATCGAACAGTTGCACATTCAACATGGCTTCCACATGTTGATCCCCGTCTAACACAAAAGAAATCCGACCACTTGTACGCACGCGGAAGTAATCCATGTATTCTTTGACTACATGGAAGATATTGTGATTGGAAAGATGCGGTTCTGAGCCGATTTTGGAAAAGCGATCGGCTACGACTTCCAGCCGATAGACGTCGCGCTCCATCTCGTCAAACAGCGTATTATCTTCCGACTCAAAAGTTGCTCTAGCCAGTTCTAGCCAGCCCATCAACGAAGAAATCGGTGTACCGAGCTGATGCGCAGCCTCTTTGGCCATGCCCACCCATACTAAATTTTCTTCCGAGCGCTTAATAGAATTAAACACCGTATACGCAATAATCAAGAAGATCGCGATTAAGGATAACTGAATATATGGAAAGACGCGAAGCTGGCGAAGGGCATCCGAATCCTTGTAATAAACAAACCATTTTTGCCCTGCAGTTTCTAACTCAATAATAATCGGCGCATGCCGCCGCTGCATTTCTGCCAACTCATTGGCAAAATAAGCGGGATCATATACGAGCTTGGCTGACAATGTATCGCTTACATCCGTTTGAATATTCGTCCGTGTGCTATCCAAGTCTCGCCAAAAGATAATATCACCAGTATCATCGGTGATGATTGCCGGTAATGAAAGGCTATCTCGCACCGCGTAAATAAAGCTGATAAACTCATCATTCACATCGGGCAACGACACGATGCTACGCGTGCTCATAGCCCATACCTCGGCCTTAGTACGTTCGGATTTTGACAAACTTTTGGTGAGGTAATTCGTGTATAGCAGTGATGCTGCCGCAATCATAGCCGCAAACAAAAACAGAAATAACTTCCAATGTTGCCTGTGATGGCGGTAGGGATTTCTTTGCATAAGTTCTAAATCGCCCCACAAAATAGGCATTTTATAGTTAGTAGGAGCCTTTATACGCCATCACGATCGGGAAATAATCCGTAGTTTTGTTGTTATGAGTTTGGAAAAGAGAGTCCGGGTGCGCTTCGCGCCCAGCCCGACAGGTGGCCTACATCTGGGAGGCGTACGTACCGCATTGTTCAATTATCTGTTTGCAAAGCATCACAACGGAGATTTTATTCTTCGCATCGAAGATACCGATCAGACTCGTTTTGTAGACGGCGCAGAAGCATATATCAACGACTGTTTGGCTTGGTGTGGTATCGCACCAGATGAAAGCCCCGAAAAACCGGGCGCAGTAGGCCCATATCGCCAGAGCGAGCGGAAACCTTCGTACCGTCAGTATGCTGAGCAGCTAATCCAGTCCGGACATGCCTATTACGCTTTCGACACCGCCGAAGAGCTCGACGAACAACGAAAATTGCAACCAAACTTCCGTTATAGCCACGAAAACCGATTGAATCTTCGCAACTCCCTGAGTTTAGAAGAAGCAGAAGTAGCTCGCTTATTGGCCAAAGGCCATCCGCATACCATACGCATCAAAATACCAGCAGAAGGAACGGTATCTTTTGAGGATATGATTCGCGATCGTGTGGCCTTCGAAACGAAATTGATCGACGATAAAGTATTGCTAAAAGCGGACGGTATGCCGACCTACCACCTTGCGGTGGTCGTGGATGACAAAGCCATGGAAATTTCTCATGTTTTCCGTGGTGAAGAATGGCTTCCTTCTGCTCCAGTACACATCTTGCTGTGGGATTACCTTGGTTGGAAAGACGAGATGCCACACTGGGCGCATTTGCCATTAATCCTGAAACCTGATGGCAATGGAAAACTAAGCAAACGCGATGGTGACCGCTTAGGATTCCCGGTTTATGCGATGAATTGGACAGATCCAGTTTCTGGAGATACAACGGTCGGATTTCGCGAAAAAGGTTTCTTGCCAGAAGCATTTGTCAATATGTTGGCCATGCTGGGCTGGAATGATGGCACGGAGGAAGAGTTCTTTACACTAGATCAGCTTATCGAAAAATTCTCCGTCGATCGCATCAGCAAAGCAGGTGCTAAATTTGATTTCGAAAAAGCAAAGTGGTTCAACAGAGAATGGATTCAACGTACCCCGAATGAAGAACTATTGCCTAAAATCATGGCACTACTTGCAGAAAAAGGCATCCAAGCAGACGCTGAAAAAGTAAACAACATCTTAGCGTTGGTGAAAGATCGGATGACATTCATTGCGGATTTCTGGGAGCATGCAGCATACTTTTTCCAAGCGCCTGAATCTTTGGATAGCGCCGCTATAAAACCAAAATGGACTCCAGAAAAGACGGCATTTTTTGAGGAAATGATCTCGGTTTTCGAAGCTCAAGAAGATTGGATAGCTAGTGGTCTGGAAATGGTTTTTAAAGAGAAAATAGCACAATCTGGACTGAAAGTAGGGGAATTGATGTTGCCATTGCGCATCATGTTGGTTGGTGGAAAATTTGGTCCAGATGTCTTTGTGATCGCTGAGACACTTGGAAAAGAACAAGTGGCAAGCCGCATCAAAAATGGATTGAAAATTATACAAAACTAATCACTAATAAATCATTACTATGAAACTACAAATCACAATGCTACAAGCAGCTTTGGTAGCCCTATTAGCATGGACTACGACTGCTTGCAACAACAATTCTTCTTCGCAAAATGCCGCAGCAGAATCGGCAGACAGCACCAAAACTGTTGAAGCAAGTTATCCAGAAGAAGAATTAGGATGGAAGTTGGGCGCTCAAGCGTATACATTTCGCTTATTCTCTTTCGAAGAAGCATTACATAAAATAAAAGAAGCTGGCCTACAACATGTAGAAATGTATCCCGGACAAGATCTTACTAAAGGTAGTGCGGATAAAACTGGTCACCAGTTAACGGCCGAAGGTCGTAAAAAAGCCAAAGAATTATTGTCTGAGCATGGCATCACGTTGAATGCATATGGCGTAGTTGATGGAAAAGATGAAGCGGAATGGCGCCAGATCTTTGAGTTCGCCAAAGAAATGGGCATACAAGTAATCGTGTGTGAGCCTAAGGCAGAGCATTTGGATATCTTGTCCAAACTGTGCGATGAGCACAATATCAAAGTAGCTATACACAATCACCCCGATCCTTCCACGTATTGGGATCCTACTATCGTGCTGAAAGCAATCGAAGGCCGTAGTGACAAAATGGGCGCAGCGGCCGATGTAGGCCACTGGGAGCGTTCGGGTTTGAATCCGGTGGAATCTTTGAAAAAGTTGGAAGGAAAAGTATACCACCTACATTTTAAAGATCTTAATGTAGCCAATGACAAAGCAGCGCACGATGTGCATTGGGGTACTGGCGTAATCGGCATGCCACAGATCATCGAAGAGCTGAAACGTCAGAATTTCAAAGGAATGATCTCTGCAGAATACGAGCACAATTGGGAAAACAATACCGATGATGTGAAAACCAGTGTTGCCAACTTCAGAAAAGCCCTTTAAGATTAGGCAACTCATAAAAAAAGCGATCAAGACTTCGAGTCTTGATCGCTTTTTTTATGGCTTAGCGGCTCTGATCGCTTTAAAATGAGGTGACTCCATGGGGTGTGATGAGGCTGTCCAGCGGCACATCCCAAGCGTCAGCTGGAATTAGCGTTGCTAGTGGCGCGAAATAAGAAACACCAACCTTCTGCACATTTGGACGACAAGCTTGCAGAAAACGGTCGTAAAAACCTTTACCATAACCAATGCGATTACCGTTGCGATCGCACACTAATAAAGGCATCAGGATTACATCCATATCTTCAGGAGAGACCGGCACGGTATCCGGCTGCAAAGTAAGTTCGGGAATTCCCCACGCATTTTCGACCACAGATTCGGTATTCCAAATAAAGTGTTGCAATGTACCTTGCTTCAATTCAGACACCGACACAACAATATGTACCGTCGGGTGGTGTTGGCGCAGCCAATGAATAAATGGCCTCGTATCGTACTCATTCCACTTTGCAATGGGCAGATAAATATGCAAGTACCTTATAACAGAAAAATCAAGACTTTTTAAACCTACGAGCAGCTGCTCATCCAGCAGTTGCCTTTCTGCAGGCAAAAGCGCCAATCGCTTCGTCTTATGTAGGGCTCTCAGTTCGTCTTTCGTCAGATCTTTCATCCTTTTTTCTCCTCACTAGTTGCTGCCGCAACAGCTTGATGCATGCAGATATCAAACCAAAAAAGCGGCCTTTGGAAATTCCATAGACCGCTTACTGTATTATTTAAGGAATAATAAGCTCGTATATTTTACTTTACGCGCTCAATATAGTCGCCTGTACGCGTATCTACCTTTACGCGATCACCTTGGTTTACAAACAAAGGCACACGAATCTCTACCCCAGTTTCTACCGTGGCACTTTTCAATGCGTTGGTAGACGTATCTCCTTTTACAGCAGGCTCTGTGTACGTAATTTCCAAATCAACCGTCGTTGGTGCTTGTGCCATGATCGGCTCTTCGCTTTCAAAAGCCACGATCACGTTCATGCCTTCTTTCAGAAAACGAGCGCTATTGCCAAAAAGTGATTTCTGTACGTTAAACTGCTCGTAGCTCTCATTATCCATGATCACGAAGAAATCACCATCATCGTATAGGTATTGATAATCATTCGTTTCTACACGTGCGATCTCTACCTCTTCGTCTGTTCTGAAGCGGTATTCAACCAATTTACCCGTCTTTAGGTTACGCATTTTCGCTTGGTAAAATGCTCTTAAATTCCCAGGTGTACGGTGCAAAAATTCATCTACGCTCACCAACTCTCCGTTGAAACGCAATATATTTCCAGATTTTACGTCTGATGCTTTAGCCATAATATTTTTTATTTCGGACTCAAAAATAGAAAAATCCGTGGTTATTTAAAAAGCTTGTACTGTTGGATGTTTAGATGTTCATCACAAAAAGCATATTCTTTTGGCTGATTGGAGCCAACAATCAGGATCCGATCGAGACCAATAGTTTGCTTCACCAGATCCAGATACCAGTTTTCACCATGCACATCTAAGTTACTGGTCGGCTCATCCAGAAAAACCAAATCACTGGCCGAGCAGCAGGCCAACACCAACTTGAGGCGTTGCTTCATTCCCGAGGAAAAGTACTTAATTTCCTTATCTCTGGCCGCCTCAAGCTGTGATAACTGCAACAGGGATTCTTTGTTGTAGCCTGGCAAATAACTTTTGTGCTTAAAATGGAAGTCGATCAATTCCGACAGGCTAAACTCTTCTATCAACTCCATGTAAGGCGCTGCAATTGTGAGGTGATTATACACATCATCTAACAAACAAATATCCTGCGGCGCTCGCTCGTACTGCAACGTGCCTTCGCTCGCCGACAGGCTGCCTGTAAGCACCTTAATCAGCGTCGATTTTCCCGAACCATTCGGCCCCAGAATAGCGTACTTCTTTCCAGCAGAAAAGGTATAACTCAAGTGTCTAAATATCCACTCTCGGTTATACCTTCTCCCGATGTCTTGCAGCGTGATCTTCAAGTCCGTGCCCTTATATGGTGGTCGTTATAGACTGGCTTTTCCCTGTCCAAAACCTTTGACAACGCCGCGGTTCGATGCACGCACGAAGCCCAAAATTTCGTCTCTTAGCTCTGTCGCTTCAAATTCAGCTTCTACCAAATCCAAGGCTTTACCCAAGTTACTGTGCTTCACGAAGAGCACACGGTAGATGTTTTGAATTTCGGTGATTTGCTCATTGGTGTATCCCCGACGACGCAAGCCAACCGAGTTGATTCCAGCATACGCAATCGGTTCACGAGCTGCTTTGATATAAGGAGGCACATCTTTTCGCACTAGTGTACCACCAGTCACAAAAGCATGTGAGCCAATTTTACAAAATTGGTGTACAGCGACCATTCCGGCTAATACCACGTAATCGCCTACTGTAATGTGGCCGGCAAGTGTGCTAGAGTTCGAGAAGATACAGTTATCTCCGACGAAACAGTCGTGCGCGATGTGGCTATATGCTTGGATCAAGCAGTTTTTACCGATAACTGTACGATAACGATCTTTAGTACCTCTATTGATGGTTACACATTCTCGAATGGTCGTATTATCACCGATTTCTGCTGTCGTAATCTCGCCTTCAAACTTCAAGTCTTGCGGCTCACCCGAGATGATCGCTCCTGGAAAAATACGGCAGTTTTTTCCAATGCGCGCGCCATCCATGATCGTCACATTGGAGCCTATCCACGTGCCTTCTCCAATCACCACATCTTTATGAATGGTAGAGAAAGGCTCGATTACCACATTATGCGCTATTTGCGCATCTGGGTGTATATATGATAATGGTTGTATCATCATGTTTAGTTTATTCTTTTACTCGAACGATTTGTGCCATTAGCTCTGCCTCGCTCACTACTTTCTCACCGACCAATCCTACACCTTTCATGCGGGCGATACCACGACGTATCGGCTCCAATAACTCACAGGTAAATATCACTGTATCGCCTGGGCGAACAGGGTTTTTGAATTTCGCGTTTTCGATTTTTAAGAACAGGGTTAACCAGTTCTCTGGATCTGAAACGGTGTTCAACACCAATATACCACCTGTTTGTGCCATTGCTTCGATTTGCAAAACGCCAGGAAACAAAGGCGAGCCTGGGAAATGTCCCATAAATAGGTCCTCGTTCATCGTTACGTTCTTCAAACCAACCACATGGTTTTCCGACAATTCCAAAATCTTATCAATCAATAAGAAGGGTTGGCGGTGTGGCAATATATTCATGATCTGCACCGTATCATATACGGGCGTCATGTTCGGATCATACACCTTTACATTCTTGCGCGAGCGATCTTTTTTCATTTGCGCTTTGATGCGCTTCGCAAAAGCAACATTCGCCGCATGTCCAGGACGCGCCGCCATAATGTGCCCCTTAATCGGCCGACCTACCAAAGCCAAATCACCGATCATATCTAGTAATTTGTGGCGAGCGGGCTCATTTAAGTGACGAAGTTTCACATTATTTAAAATTCCCTCACTCGCAACTTCTACTTTTTTATTAAATACGTGCTCTAACTTACTAAGTTCGCTTTCTTCAATTTTCCTATCTACTATAACGATAGCATTAGACAAATCGCCACCTTTAACTAGATTTTGCTGTACCAACATCTCTAGTTCATGCAGGAAACAGAATGTCCTCGACGAAGAAATCTCTTTCGGAAACTCCGTTATGTGGCTAATAGATGCATGTTGACTTCCTAATACGGGTGAATTGAAATCGATCATACAGGTTAAACGATAACCATCTAACGGCATGGCCACGATCTCTACTTGTCGTTCGGGTTCATTATAATGGATATTGCTAGTTACTTCAAAATATTCGCGATCAGCTTCTTGATCTACAAAACCTGCTTCGCGCAATTTCTCGACGAAGATAGCTGCACTACCATCTAGAATTGGGACTTCTGGACCATCAATCTCGATGAGGATATTATCCAATTCTAGTCCTACTAAGGCTGACATCAAGTGTTCAATCGTACTGACAGATCCACCATTCTGAGAAATTGTCGTACCACGTGAGGTATCTGTCACATTATCGGCATCTACATGGACCAAAGGCTTACTTTCCAAATCCACGCGTTGGAATTTGTACCAATGATTCTCTGGTGCAGGTTTGATGCATATATTTACGGGGTGCCCCGTATGCAGTCCTACGCCCGAAATCGTCACTTCGGATTTAATAGTTCGCTGTTTTACATTCATATTTAGCATTATATTGACGTCAAGTAAGTATTAAAAGTAGCTATTATTTTTCACTGAGACGCTTCTCCAATTCAGCGATTCTCTTTTCTAGCTCAGGCAGTTTAGCATAAAGCACCTGCGATCTAAGCTCCCCTTGGTACGGAAATGCCGGAGAACCAGCCCATTTCTTATTTTCTTGGCTTATTGTTTTGTTTATCCCAGATTGTGCTTGCACTTGTGTCCCATCAGCCACTGTAATATGACCAACCACACCAACTTGGCCGCCAAGGATCACCTTTGCGCCGATCTTTGTGCTCCCAGAGATTCCCGTTTGTGCTGCGACAACCGTATTTTCTCCGACCTCCACATTATGTGCAATCTGTACCAAATTATCCAATTTCACACCACGGCGCAACACTGTTTGCCCTAGTGTAGCACGATCTACTGTTGTATTGCTTCCAATCTCTACCCAATCTTCGATAATGACATTACCAATTTGAGGCACTTTTTGGTACGATCCATCTTCTTGCGGAGCAAAGCCGAAGCCATCACTACCCACCACAGAACCTGCATGTACTGTCACATTATTACCTAACACGCAATCGTGGTAGATCTTTGCTCCTGGATATATCACACTATTATCGCCGATGCGTACATTGTCGCCAATATACACTTGCGGATAGATTTTCACATTTTTACCCAACACGGTTTGCTGTCCGATATAGGCAAAAGCGCCAACATAAAAGCCTTCTCCGAGCTGCGCAGAATCATGTACAAAGCTGTACTCTTCCCGTCCTGATCGGTCGGAGCGCATTTGTTCGTATATTTTCAATAATTCAGCAAATGCTTGATAGGCATCTTTCACTCGAATTAGCGTAGGTTTTACTGCTCTCTTCGCATCCAGCACCTGCGATTCATTCACGATCACAATCGCTGCTGAACTGTCATAAATATGTTGCTCATATTTAGGATTAGAAAGAAAGGATAAACTTTCGGCATCTCCTTCTTCAATCTTAGATAAGCGAGACACCGCCACTTCGGGATTACCTTCTATCGTGCCCTGCAATAATGCAGCAATTTGTTGAGCTGAAAATTTCATCGCGTGTAAGGACTCTTTTAATTAAATATTTCTTTAGGATAAATGACGGCGTGTTTGACCACAATTTTCGACAATGCATCCAGATTTGACAAGTCTGAAGCAGCCGTAATATCTAGCAAAGTACCGTCTTTCGCTAAGACATTGATATTATTCTGGTCAGGATCGTACGCACTGTTTTGAATAGTTTGCGCATAGACAAAATAGTCTACCTCATGATCCTCCAGATCAAATGCCGCTTTTGTGCGTCGCTGCAGTTCTTGAAACTCTGTCGCTGTCACCGCTTCGCTACGCAGCTCGGTACGAAAGAGCTCTCTATTCATCAATTTAGAACACAATATACGTAAGATCTTATCTTCGTGTGTACTCCACGCCTTGATGGCCGACATAATATCCGTATCGTCTAAACGGGTAAACCAAGACAAATGAGACTGATCACTCATAAAATTGTCTTTCGTAATGCGTTGATGTAGAAAATGAACCAGCGCCGGACTCGCAAATAAAGCAACGTCTTCTTGGGCTAATTCCTTGGCTCGTCGTAGCGCTTGTAGCAACATTTGCTCTGCCGCTACCACGGTCTTGTGCAAATACACCTGCCAATACATGAGTCGGCGGGCAATCAGAAAATTCTCTACCGAGTAAATTCCTTTCTGTTCAATAACCAATTGCTCATCGACTACATAAAGCATTTTGATGATGCGATCAAACGATATGACTCCCTCAGAGACACCCGTAAAAAAGCTGTCGCGATTGAGGTAATCCATCCGATCTGTATCCAACTGGCTCGACACCAATTGATGCAAGAATGGTCTTGTATATTTATTATTAAAGATGCAAATAGCCAAATCCAATTTTCCGTGAAATGCCTCATTGAGTCGTTGCATCAAGACGGAGGATATCATCTCATGCGATACGCCCTCAATAATGGTTTGCTCTAACGAGTGGGAAAATGGACCATGCCCGATATCATGTAATAGAATCGCAGCCAGAGCCGCTTCTTCTTCCTCTTCCGAAATCTCCACCTCTTTATTCCGTAAGGTACTAATGGCCAGACTCATCAGATGCATCGCACCAATCGCATGTTGAAAACGGGTGTGTAAAGCGCCTGGATATACCAAATGGCTCATGCTGCCTTGCTTGATGTACCGCAGCCTTTGAAAGAAGGGATGCTGAATAAGATCATAAATGAAGGCAGATGGAATGGTCACAAAACCATACACCGGATCATTAATTATTTTTTTCTTATTCAATACTTTATAATCTATTAATCTATTAATCCAGCCGTTTTACCTTACTTTTAAGCAGTAATAATGCTCGAATATAACGGCAAAGATACATAGATATGCGTTAATTCTTGTTAAAAAAGCGCAACGAATTGATTGGTGAGGCACAGGATGGGTTTCTTCACCTTATCTTCACCGTTCAAATCATTTTTAAACTTCAGTTGTTGAACTGATAGATTTCCTAAGGCAACACACATGCAGAAGACACGTATACTCTGGGCAGACGATGAAATTGAATTTCTGAAGCCACATATATTATTATTGGAACAAAAAGGGTATAAAGTCAAGACCGTAAACAATGGCTACGATGCGGTAGACGCCTTCAAAAGCGATCCATATGATCTGGTTTTTCTTGACGAGAATATGCCTGGACTAACTGGATTAGAAACATTGAGCATCCTGAAGTCGGTCAATGCTTCAATTCCTACCGTATTGGTCACCAAAAATGAGGAAGAGCATCTGATGGAAGATGCTATTGGTTCCAAAATCGACGACTACCTGATAAAACCGGTAAACCCTAAACAAATACTACTGACGATAAAGAAACTTACAGAAAACCGCAGACTGGTCAGTGAAAAAACCTCACTAGCTTATCAGCAGGATTTCCGCAATCTGGGCACCATCATGAATGATGCTTTGGATTACAAACAATGGGTAGAAGCGTACAAGAAATTGCTTTATTGGGAGCTGTCGCTCGAAAAATTGGAAGACAGCGGAATGCACGAGATCCTGACGATGCAAAAATCGGAAGCCAACACCTTGTTTGCCAAATATGTCGAAAATAACTACCTCGGCTGGATCAATGATCCAGGCAGCGGCCCCAATCTCTCGCATCATATTTTCAAGAAAAAGGTATTTCCGACCATGGAAGAGGATCGGCCTACTTTTTTCTTTTTGATCGACAACCTGCGGTACGATCAGTGGCGTGTAATCAATGAAATCATTACCGAATACTTCCGCCTGGAGGAAGAAGATAGTTATTACAGCATTCTGCCAACCGCAACACAATATGCGCGGAATGCGATCTTTAGCGGACTGACGCCGCTGGAAATGGAACGCCGGTTTCCAGATCATTGGCAAAATGACAATGATGAAGGCGGTAAAAACATGTACGAAGATGTGTTCTTAGCCGACCAGATCAAACGGGTTTATCGCAAAGACATCAAACACTCGTATACCAAGATATTGACCCACGAGCAAGGAAAGGATGTTTTAGAAAATCTAAACAACCTGATGAATAATGACCTGAATGTATTGGTCTATAACTTCGTAGATATGCTATCGCATGCTCGCACCGATATGGCTATGATTCGTGAACTAGCGAATGACGACGCGGCTTATCGTTCATTGACCTTGTCTTGGTTTGAGCATTCGCCTTGGCTAGATGTGTTGAAGTGGCTTGCGCAGCACAAAGTACGTGTCATTGTGACCACAGACCACGGTACTATTCGTGTCAAGAAACCGAGTAAAATAGTAGGCGATCGCAACACGAATACCAACCTGCGGTACAAACAGGGCAGAAATCTCAACTATCATGAAAAGGATGTATTCGTGGTCAAAAATCCGCACGATGCGCAGTTGCCGAAACTAAACATTAGCTCGGTGTACACCTTCGCTAAAGAAGATGCCTATTTTGTATATCCCAACAATTACAATCAGTTTGTAAATCATTTCTATGGCACCTTCCAGCATGGCGGGATCTCATTAGAAGAAATGATCATTCCATTTGCTACCTACACGCCGAAATAAGTAAATTTGCTTATGGAATACCGCGTAGACACATTGGCAGACCTCAGCGCGGTCGCCAAAACTATAGTTCAATCCTTTGCCGACGCTCGTGTGATCTTGTTTTATGGAGATATGGGCGCCGGCAAAACGACTTTTATCAAAGAAGTCTGTGCTCAGCTCGGTGTGGTTGAAAATACCTCCAGCCCCACATTTTCAATTGTTAACGAATATGAATCCCCTCAGGGCTCCGTGTATCATTTCGATTTCTATCGATTACGAAATGAGCAAGAGGCATTTGATATGGGATATGAAGAATACTTATACTCTGGCCACTACTGCTTAATCGAGTGGCCAGATAAGATTGCCAATCTATTACCACCAGATTCGAAGTCCATTCACCTTCGTGTTACCGGCCCGGAAAGCCGGATTATTGAACTTATTTAAGATTTTTTAACTTTTTTCTATTTCTGCTGCAACCATTCGTTCAGAAGCTCCGTCTTTCTTATAAAACCTAGTAAAATTGAAACTGACGAATATTGACATGGTATGGGAGGGCTGCAAAAAGCAGGAACGCAAAGCACAAGCGGCTTTATACCATCATTTTTCGTCGAAGATGTTTGCCGTTTGTTTGCGGTACGCAAAAGATCACTTAGAGGCGGAAGATATGTTGCAGATCGGTTTTGTAAAGGTATATACCAAATATCATTTATATGATGGCGCAGGATCGCTGGAAGGTTGGATCAGACGAATCATGGTGAATACCGCTATTGAAGTGTACAGAAAGCGAAAGATGGTATACATCGATTTAGAGGAGGAAGGTAATGGCGCTTCGCAGATCGTTAGCCCATTGCAAGCAGATCAGACGGCGTACAAAGATTTGTTGCAATTGGTCAACCAACTGCCGATAAACTACAAAACGATCTTCAACCTGTATGCGATAGAAGGATTCAGTCACAAAGAAATTGCCGACAGCCTATCGATTACGGAAACAAATTCTAAATCGCAGCTTTCGAGAGCAAGAAGCTGGCTGAAAGAACGGTTATTAAAAATGGATCATATTAGCTAATAGGAGAAATGGATATGAAAGAAAAAGATATCGACAAACTGTTTCGCGATGCGCTGCAAAGCGAGGAAGCGACGCCGAGTCCACAGCTGTGGGACAAGATCGTGCAGCAGTTGGATGAGGAAGCGGAGGGCAAGGAAGGAATTGTTCCATTGATTCCAGTCACCAAAAAACGAAATTATCTTTGGATAAGGTATGCAGCAGCTTGTGCCTTAGTCGGTGTAGGTTTATTTGCCTATTTCATGATGCAACAAAAATCCATCATACCGCAAACACAAGTGGTGCATCAGCAATCGGAAAAGAAGGCTGTTGAATCCATAAATGACGATACAACATCTGCAGAGGAAGAAGTAATGGAAAACATTGTACGCCCGGGAAGACTATTAACCCACAGCATAACACCTGTGCAGCAGGAAGAACCTCTCAGAAAAACGACAAGCGAATCCATAGAACAAAAGCGCATTGCTCCTGTTAATCAGCCAGAAGTAAATCAGCTGGCAGCGATGGAGAAACCGGAAATCCCGACTTTGCAACATCTGCAGTTGGCAGAAGTGCCAACGATGGATCTTCCGACCCGATTTGTAACCGATGTAGAACCGATCAAGCCACTCATAGAACCTTTTGAGGAAGAGGAAGAAATGATGATTGCAGGAACCGTAAGAAAGGCTACAGGCAGCGTAATCAGCAAAATTAGACATGTAGTGAACGATAATACGCCAACACAGGTAACAAAGGATATCTACGTATTGAAGGATGAAGAAGGCTCATTCCGCCTAGAATTAGGCAATCTCTTCGCTAAAAACAGAACAAAAAAACGCAAATAACTCTTAAAACATACTCAGCAACTATGAAAACATACTTATATCTTATGATCGTCTGGATCGCGTTCGGACTTTCAGCTACCACCGCTGCGCAAGCGCAGACACAAGACAGCTTGACCACAGAACGAGATTCGAGCAGGAAAGTAAACATGAACCTTACTCTAGGAAAAGGTGATGATGAAGACAATAACAGCAATAAAAAGAAGGTAAAATATCCACGGATCTTTGGTGGACTAACTTTTACTCGGATCGACTGGGGCTTTTCCCGTCCGATGGACAACGGTAGCTTCACGTTCTCCGAGGAGAATCAATTTTTGTCGCACAGTAGAGCTTCCAACTTTGGTTTTGATATTGCGCAGTTTGGCGTTCGTTTGGATGACAACATCAAAATATATACCGCAGCTGGCTTCGAATGGAATTACATGCGCTTGACGAACAATGTGATTTTGAATCAAAATCAAACACCGCTTACACCGACTTTTGTAGATCGTAATGAGGTAAATTATACCAAGAATGTACTGACCTCTACTTACTTGCGTATACCTGTAGCATTCGAGTGGCGTAGCGGCCGCAGTCGCGGTGGAGATCGTGTACGCATTGTGGCAGGGCCAATGTTTGGTATTCTATTAAAAGGTTCGCAACGATTGCGCAGCGATGAATTGGGCAAACAAAGTTTTCGGGATACCTACAACCTGCAATCCTTTCAATATGGCGGACATCTGCGCGTCGGATTTGGTTCTTTCGGTGTTTTCACAAAATATTACATGAACGATATGTTCGAACAATCACCTAATCAAAATGGATTCAAGAATTTTGTATTTGGGCTAAACTTGGGTTTCTAGGCAAACATTTCCTGATTTTAAAACCGTATTTTTGTGCCGGATCATCTAAAAGGATTCGGCATTTTTTTTATGAGTACAACTTCTTCATCTTGTCAATTGGTTCCTCAGGATACGCAGCAGCATGGCCTACCATTAATTCATGTGCATGAAGTTTCCTGCGTTTTTGAGGGCAAGGATGATGTGATTGCGGTAGATCAGGTTAGCGTAGGAATCCAAGAGAACAGCATCACGGCAATTATCGGTGCTTCGGGAAGTGGTAAGAGTACTTTATTGAAATTGATTTACGGATTGCTAGAGCCTGCCAACGGAGAAATCCGCTACCGTGGTTGGTTGGTGCCCACACGAAAAGATAAACTCATTCCCGGCCACGAAGCCATGAAAATGGTTTCTCAGAATTTTGATGATCTCAACCTCTACGCGAAGGTGTGGGACAATGTAGCTTCGCAATTATCCAACATCAATCTAGAATACAAACAGCGCAAAACGGAAGAAACTTTACAAAAACTACAAATCTTGCATCTCGCACAGAAGCGCGTAGCGGATCTGAGTGGTGGCGAACGCCAACGCGTAGCGATCTCTCGTGCCTTGGTCAATGATCCGGAAGTGCTGTTGATGGATGAACCCTTTAACCAAGTGGATGCCGCATTTCGCGACGCATTGCAACAAGACATCAAGCAGATCGTGGCGGATACCGGGCTTACCGTGCTCTTAGTATCTCATGATCCAGCAGAAGTGCTGGCGATGTCCGATCAATTGATTGTGATGAAAGATGGGAAGATTATTGACGACGGGAATCCGAAGGATTTGTACTTCAAGCCGAGTAATATATATACCGCGCAGTTGTTAGCCAAGAGCAATATTCTTTCTGCCAAGCAAGCAAAGGAACTGGGCATAGAGACCGCTTCGACCGTTGCTATTCATCAGGAAGATATTTCTTTGACGGCTGATGAATCTGCGCTCTTTCAAGTGCAAGAGATCAAATTCCGTGGTATGTACTACGAATACGTGGTCGGCAATGGAGATGTTAGCATACGTGCTGCCAAGATCGGTTTACCAACTCTAGAAAAGGGAGATAACGTGCAGGTAAGCCTCGAAAGATTTCTTGAGTTTGGTGGTTAAGTACCGAAAAACTTCTTTATTGTAATTATTCTCATGTTCTATCTCCATATTCCTTTTTGTAAACAAGCTTGTCACTATTGTGACTTTCACTTCAGCACGCAATTGGGCGATAAGGCTGCGATGGTCGATGCTCTGCTTCGGGAGATTGAGCTGCGCTCGGATTATCTGGTAGATCGCCACATTCGATCGGTCTATTTTGGTGGCGGTACGCCTTCCCTGTTAGCCGCTTCGGATATTCAGCGCGTAATAGACAAAATTTCTCAACATTTCACCTTGGATCCGCAGTCAGAGATTACGCTAGAAGCTAATCCAGACGACCTCAGTCTTTCTAAAATACAAGATCTTCGCGCTACGCCGATCAATAGATTTAGTATCGGCATTCAATCCTTCTTCGAAGAAGATCTACGCTGGATGAATCGTGCGCACAATGCCCAAGAAGCGGATGTGGTGATCAAACGCGTGCAGGATGCCGGTTTTGATAATATCTCTTGCGACCTCATCTATGGTTATCCTTTGTTGACCGATGAAAAATGGCACAACAATATCGACCAGTTAATCGGCTATGGCGTACCGCATATTTCATCTTATGCCATGACGGTCGAAGAGCGAACCGCACTGCATCACCAAATCAAAAAGGGAAAGACAAAACCAATCGATGAAGGGCAAAGTGCCGACCAGATGGGCATTCTGATTGACAAACTGACTTCCAACGGCTTTGAACATTACGAAATCTCCAACTTCGCCAAAGATGGAAAATATGCTAAGCACAACACAAACTATTGGAATGGCACACATTATTTAGGCATCGGGCCATCTGCTCATTCCTTCAATGGCAGTTCACGATCTTGGAATAAAAGCAACAATGCGCTGTACATGCGCGGCATAGCCAGTGGTGTTCCTGTTTTGGAGAGTGAGGTACTAAGCACAGAAGATCGCATCAATGAATACATTATGACGAGTTTGCGTACCATGTGGGGCATTCGTAAGAACGTCGTCGAGGAGCAGTTTGGTTTCGACGTGATGCAATTCCTGCTGCAACAAGCGCAATCTTATATTGATGGAGGAGAACTTATCTATGATGAAGTGACGCTAAAGCTATCGCCAGAAGGCAAACAGCTCGCTGATCGTATTGCCAGCGAGCTGTTTGTATTACCCGAAGAAGATTAAAAAAACTTTAATCTCCCTATTCGCGCAATTTTTCTCGAATAGTTTGCTCTTTTAAGGATAAGCGTTTATTTGCTTTATATACTTTGACGGCTGATAAAAAGTAGACCAATAAAAGCGGACCGAACACCAAACCTAGCAGTCCGAATAATGGGATACCAATAATGACTCCCACTACCGTAATAATCGGGTGAATATCTCCCATTCGTTTTGCAATGATAAACCGCAACACGTTATCGATGTTGATCACCAATCCAAATCCCCAGATCAATAAACCCACCGGCTGCCATGTCATTCCCTGAGAAAACATAATCACCGCCGCTGGAACAAAAATAAGTGGTGGCCCTAATAATGGGATAAAAGACAAAATAGCCGTAATCACGCCCCAAAAGAAGGGATCTGATGCGCCAAATATATAAAAACCGATACTCAGACAGGCTCCTTGTACGATAGCGATTAAGGTCTGTCCAATGACATTTGCGTAAGTGACATTTTTGAATTCTTCAGCAAGAACCCCTGCACTGGAATCATCAAATGGTAAATAAAAACGCAAAGATTGCTCAAAACTTTTGTAGCCTACAAACAAAAAATACAGGATGAAATACATTACCGTAATCTCCAGAAATAGATTTGCTGCGCCGCCCAATGTGTTGGTCAACAAGCCTCCTATGTAGGAAGAGCTAGATTCCAACTGCTTCTCTATAAAATCAGGCTGACCCAATTTGTCACCCGCAAATTGCTTAATCGCACCAACCAGATTATTTATCCATTCTGGATCACGTTGCAATTCAATCGCTTTTGAAAACAACATCTTTCCGATCCCATAAAAAGGCAATACAATAATCAAGATGGAGATGATGATGATAAAAATCGCAGAGACAGGTTTTGGCCATTTCCAGCGTTCAATTAAAAAGATATTGAGTCCACGAAAAAGCGTATACATGAGCATAGTACCTAAGAAAGCACCAAACAAGCCTCGTGTAGCGTGTAAAATAATACCTCCTAATACGAGGACAATGAGCAGAATAATAATATTCCGCTCCTTCTGAGAAAAAACTGGGTTTTCCATGTTAAGTTAAAAAAATTTACGATCTGATATCGATATAACAGCAAATTAGAAATTTGGTTTGCGTTTAGCAAGAAACGCATCGACTCCTTCGCGGAAATCCGGTGTTCCAAAGCTTCCACCGAAGGCTTCAATTTCACTGGCATAACCGTCCTTACCTTTATCCAAACCGGCATTCACCGCTTTTATGGCTGCTGCAATCGCATGAGAAGATTTGCCATACATCTTTTTCAACAAATCTGTCGATTTGCTTATTAATTCATCTAGGCTGACCACATGATTTACCAAGCCCCATTGTTGCGCATCTTGTGCATCAATCATCTCCCCGCTCATGATCATTTCTAATGCTTTTCCGCGCCCCACCAATTCGGTGAGACGTTGTGTACCGCCATAACCCGGTATCAATCCTAAGGAAACTTCTGGAAGCCCCATCTTAGCATTATCAGAAGCGATACGAATGTGACAAGATAATGCTAACTCTAAACCGCCACCTAAAGCGTAACCATTGATGGCTGCGATGACAGGTTTCGGAAATTCGTAAATGCGATTCATCACACCATGACCCCACTTGGCCAATGCCATGCCTTCTTCAGCGTTATAGTTCTCGAATTCCTTAATGTCGGCACCAGCCACAAAGGCCTTCTCGCCAGCTCCCGTGATAATCACACCGCGAACAGCTGCATTCTGAAGTAAATCATGCTGAAAAGCATGGTCAATTTCTTCTAACGTTTCTCTGCTAAGCGCATTTAAGAATTTAGGGCGATCGATCTCCAATAGCGCGGTTTGGTCGAGCAATTGGACTTTAATGTTGTTGTACATAACGTATTGGTTTTAGAAATTTAGGGACAGCGAAACGCGGTATCTATCCTGACTAATGTTTGGAAAGTCTCGGTGTGTGAGCCTGCGCACATATTCTACGCGCAACACACGAAGAATATTATCTATTCCTGCCGATGCTTCCCAGTATGGTCTTCCGTTTTGACTTCTCGTTATTGGTAATCCTTCTCCGTCTAAATCAAATTCGAGGACTCGATCGCTAAGCGCCGGATCATTTTGTGGACTCATACGTCCATAAAACATTTGTGCTCCCCAAATTTCACGCAATTTTAACCTGCGCAGCAACGGAATTTTGTTAAAGATAAAGCCATTTAACGCATGCTGAAAACCGAACTTTACATATTGGTCTGCCGCGAACTCCATACTGTTCATCAAATCATAGCGAATTTCGTGCCGACCATCTAATTCTTGCTGCCTAACATTCGGCATATGTAACAGCGTGTAAGGCAACACGCCCCAAATTTTGCCACCGGTCAGCGTTACATCAGCAAAGCCCAATTGATTGAGGAAAAATCGCCGCGATACCGATGCTTTAACCATATCGTAATCGTAGGGCGCATCTAAAAATCCTTTCAACCCTTTATTGTATTGAACCGTAAATACGGGATGCCGTTCAATGATGGTACTTCGGGTCAAGTTTCGATAATAAAACCGCTCGTAAGGCGCCCAACGCAAAATAACTTCCAAATCATTGGTATTGATATCTCGCACCGCAAGGGTCGGATCGCCAGAACTTATTAATCGGAAGTCGCCGATCGTCTGTCGTTTGATATGGCTAAATGCTGTGGCAACCGAGAAATGATTGCCAAACTCCACCACGTGACCCAAACGGTACGCATTGGTCATAAACCATTTAGTCGGCCGGTTGCTTCTAAAGGATTCAAAGAAACTATCTCCTCGCAAAAAACTCGGCTGCCGTCCCGGTTCTAAAATATCGTGCTGGATTGTACCTTCTATATAATGCGCTGGAAAGGTCGCAATGTTGCGCCCATCCAGAGAAACGGCCGTTCTCAAGAAATATTTCAGGTCATTGTCGCGCGTGCCATACGCTACATATCCTTCCAAGTACATTTTTTCGGAGAGCATTGGTGTTGTTCGTCCCCCGAAACGAATGCGGTTTCCTTCAATATTATTGCGGCTATACGTATATTCTAACGGCCCAAGTTCAAAGACGTTCAGATTATAATATCCTTGTGCGATCAAATAGCCCAAGGCCAATGTCGATCTGAAAGTAGGGCTCTCTCTAAGTCGATTGATATTTTCATACGTGTTTCTTTCAAACACCGTAAGTGGTATTGGCCGATTGGGAATAAATGCGCTCACATTGGGTATTACCTCGATTGGCGGCCCGCCAAACACTGAGTTGTCAATCGGGCTATTTAAGTCATAATCGCGGTGTATACTCACTCGCTCGGCATACATAGCTTGATTATTCTCCGAACCAAAGGATACGCCCACATGCGTACTGTCTAACAACATCACACCATCTGCTGTCGGAGAATAGTTTAATTGCAAATCTACCGCACTAATCCAATTGATATTGGCCGAGGTTCCGAGGTGCAATTCGGCACGCTTTACGGCGTAGCTTCCATCCAATGCCACCTGTAACTTGCCACGAAACAACAAATCTTTATCATTACGAGGCACAAATTCCAACTCCAGAAATTCACCATGCTCATTCTTAATCGTATCTATTACAAAATATTTATAGAACGTCTTTCCGCTATTTGCGATGGGGCTCAAGATTAGCTTGTCCAGCATGAAGATACTTTCATCATAAATATCTATCGGCTGCAACACATAATTGATGTAGGATTGGATATTGGGATTGTTCACATAACGCTGATCAAATTCTGTTTTGATCTGGTTTTCAATCCGTCGCTTGGAGCGGGATGGATTTCGTTGGCTGTATACTTTGGCTAGGTTTTCTTCTTGATAAACACCTAGCAGCTTCTTCCCTGGCAGCGTGAGACTATCCATGTAATCCGTTGGAAAGTTCACCATAGATAGCGTGCGTTTCAAGAGTTTTGGAGGATCTACTATTCCGATCTTAATTTTATCATACTGCTCAAATTGAATGCGCGCGTTTCCGGAAAGGCGATTTTGTGATTTGTAACGGATGACTGAGTCAATCAACTCAACGGCGGGGTTATCCTTATTGGAATATCGTCTGTTTGAACGAATCGTAATGCCGTCAATAAGCGTCCCTTCGGTTCGCAAAGAAATTAAGTTGGGTTCTTGTTCGCTCACGCGCAACACTTTTGTCGCATAGCCAATTGAAGTAAGCTCTACCTGCGCATAAGATTTATCCAACAGCAACACAAAACGTCCTGTCGAGTCGGTCGCTGTACCGGCATTGCTTCCCAACACACGCACCGATACGCCCATCAGCTTACTTCCCGAATCTTCGTCCACGACTACACCTTGGATTCTATGTTGTCCAAATACGGCAGGTGCTAAACACGATATCAGGAAAAGAAGGTTTATATATCTTATCGCTAAAGCCCCTATAGTCATGTTTCCTCTATGCTCACTCTGATAAAGATACAATTTGTTCGCAGAGTTAATCGCTTATAGAGGAAAAACTTATTTCTTTGTTAACGTTCGTTCAGGATCATCATTTACAACAAATTGATCAGCCATTCTGGGTAGACGCCTACCGCTAAAGTTAACAGGATCGAAATGGCAAATATGATTTGAAAAATCAAAGGCACTTTGATAGCTGAAGTTGCTGCTTCATCGCCTGCAGATTTGAAATACAGATGTACCACGACACGTAAGTAGTAGCATACACCTATGACCGCATTTATCGCCGCCAGTACCAATAATAAGGTATGGTAACTTTCCATCACACGGCCAAACATCATGAACTTTCCGATGAAACCTGCGGTCAATGGAATACCAGCTAACGAGAGCATAGCGATGGTCACGACAAAAGCCAAGAATGGGTTTTGCTTAGCCAATCCATTAAATGATTCGAACTGATCGGTACCAATTTGTCTCTTAACCAATATCAAGGCAGCAAATGCCACGACGGAGGCCAAAGAATAAGCAAATCCGTAAGTAAGGATCGCCGAAGGCGAAAGACTTCCTATCGAAAGAATAGCAAACAACATATAACCCGCATGCGCTATACTAGAATAGGCGAGCATGCGCTTGAAGCTAGATTGTACTAATGCGGAGATATTACCCACAAACAGTGTAATGATCGCAATGGTGAGTAGCAGTGGTTCCCAGAAACCATCTAACGGAACCATTACCATAGAAAACAACCGCAGGAATCCGGCAAAAGAAGCCACTTTCACCACCGTGCTCATGTAAGCCGTAATCAAAATCGGTGATCCATCGTATACATCTGGAGTCCAGAAGTGAAATGGTGCTGCGCCCACTTTGAAACATAAGCCCACCAACATCAATAAAATCCCACCAAAGAATAATGGGGAGATTTGATGATCTGGCGTGCTGCGCACATATTGTTGCAGTTCGCTCAAATCGAAGGATCCTGTAGCGCCGTACATTAATGTAATACCAAACAGTAGAAATCCCGTAGAGAATGCACCCATCAGGAAGTACTTCAATGCTGCTTCATTGGATGCACGATCTTTTTTGCGAATGCCTACCAAGATGTATAAAGCGACAGACATCACCTCTATACCAATAAACAGAATGGCAAAGTTGTGATATGCACACACCAATAATGCACCTACTAATGAAAATAAGATCAAGGCATAGTATTCTGCCACGTTTTCGCTGATCGCCTTGAAATAGGCTTTGGAAAGAGACAATACTAAGCCGGCAATAAAAATGCATAAGATCGAAAATGCTATCGCATACCGATCGAACAACACCATACCGGTGTATTGTGGCTCTGCCACTTGATCCCAGCCATACCATTCGAAACCGATGGCTAATGCTAAGCCCGCTAAGGTGACCGGCAGTAACGCACTTTTGGCCTTAAAAAGCCCTAAGTACAAAAGCAGTATTGCCAATAATGAAAGCGTGATAATTGCACCCATAATGTATGTTGGTATTAAGCTATGCTGTTCTAAATGAAATTTGCTGTAATAAGTTGTGTATTGCTGGCTCGGAGAGTTGTAGCAGATAATTGGGCAATACCCCGATTACGACGATTAGAATCACCAAAATCCCCAATATAACCACATCCATGCTTTTGACATCGGAAACGGAGTTCCATTGCTCCTGTAGTTCGCCTAGCATAGTTTTCTGATAAAGTCGAAGCATGTATACTGCGCCCAAAATCAAGGTAAGTCCACCGAAAACCGCATACCATAACCCGTAATCTGCCGTACCAAACAAGCCTTTCAATAAAAGAAACTCTCCGATAAAACCGTTGGTTAAAGGCAAGCCGACCGCACCCATCACCAGAATTAAAAATGCTATGGCCAACTTAGGCGTGCGCGACGCCAGTCCACCAAGTGCCGATAAGCTTCTGCTTCCGGTACGGCGTTCGATCAAATCTATCACAAAGAACAGACCGACTACCGAGATCCCGTGATTAACCATCTGGATCATTGCTCCTTGCAAACCATCTACCGTCAAGGAAAATACGCCACCTGCAATAAGGCCAACGTGTGCAATAGAGGAGTAAGCAATGAGGCGCTTTGCATCATCTTGCCGAAAGGCAATAAGCGAGGCATAAACAATTCCAACTACACATAATATCATCACTAGTGTGCCATATTCAGCTACGCCTAGAGGCGCTATCGGTAACAACCAACGTAATAGGCCAAAGACTCCCATTTTTAACATGATACCAGACAACAACATCGTACCGGCGGCAGGCGCTTGTACATAGGTGTTGGGTTGCCAAGTATGAAATGGAATAATCGGAATCTTGATCGCGAAGGCGAGAAAGAACGCCCAGAAAACCCAATGCTGTGTGTTCTCCGGAAGGTTTAAGTTTGTAAACGCCGTCCATTCAAAACTACCGGACGGCGTCTGCTGGTAAAGGTAAAGTATACCGATCAGCATAAAAATACTGCCGGCAAACGTATAGATAAAGAACTTGAGGTTGGTAGCAACGCGATCACCACTGCCCCACAAGGCACAGATAAAATAAATCGGAATCAAGGCAATTTCCCAGCCTACATAAAACGAAAATGCATCCAACGCCGTGAAGACCAGCAAAAGACCCAGCTGCATAAATAACACGAGCGCGTAGAAATCACCTTTGAAACGACTACGATCGGTCGTAGCAATGATCAGAGGAATCAGTCCGTTGGTCAATAAAACCAGCGGTAAGCTAATGCCATCCAAACCGATATGAAAGTTGACATTCAAGCGCTCAATCCATACCCACATCTGCTCAAACTGTATTCCAGCTTGTGGATCAAAACGCAGTAGAAACGGCACGGTAAGTCCTAAGTTGATTAATGATAAGAGCAAAGCCACCCATTTAGCACGATCCGTACGCACGAAGACCAGAACGATAGCACTAATTAAAGGGAGCAGCAGCAGCGAAAAAAGGTTGTCCATGAATTCTTAGGTTATCTTTCTATTAATTGTGCAATAAGGCCATACAACATAATGCCTGCCACGCCCAATACCATCATAAATATATAAAAACTAACATGCCCCGTTTGCAAATGTCGGATGCCATTTCCAGCAGTTAAAAACATTTTGCCCACCCCGTTTACTAATCCATCGACCAGTTTTACGTCTCCTTTCTTGAATGCGCCAGCCAAACTGTGCAACGGTTTTGTAATCAAAAGCTCATACGCTTCATCCACGTACAGCTTGTGATAGGAAAGTCGGTACAAAAGACCACGATCGCTCAGCACTTTCTCCGATCTTGCCGCGGATTTGACATAACGCATATACGCCACGGCTGCCATCGCCAATGCGGCAACGGTAGATACGGCCATCAACAGATATTCGGTGGTATGATCTAAACTAAAAGGAACGGATAAAGCCGCCGAATCCGCAAAAACAGGGTGCAGGAAGTTGGCCAACCAATGATGACCATGCAGTGCTTCTGGCACATTCAGTGCGCCACCCAATACAGACAGTAATGCCAACAAGATCAGCGCAGCCGTCATCGGCCAAGGAGATTCGTGCAAATGACTTTTTTGCGATTCGGCACCACGAAAGGTTCCCGAAAAGGTCATAAATAGCAATCTAAACATATAGAAAGCCGTCATGAGCGCTCCCGCTAAACCAAGTACCCAAAAGATTGGGTTTTCGACAAAAGCATACGCCAAGATTTCATCTTTGGAAAAGAATCCCGCAAACGGCGGAATCCCTGCAATCGCAATTGTCCCGATCAGCATCGTTGCAAAAGTGACTGGTAAAGCTTTGCGCAAGCCGCCCATATTTCTCATATCCTGCTCATCGCTCATAGCATGAATCACAGAACCTGCACCAAGAAACAACAGAGCTTTGAAGAACGCATGTGTCAATACATGGAAAAATGCGCCCGTAAAAGCACCGACACCTAAACCCAAAAACATATATCCTAATTGTGATACGGTCGAATAGGCTAGTACCTTTTTAATATCATTTTGCGTAAGGGCAATGAATGCCGCCACAACGGCGGTCGTCACACCAATGATGGCAATCACCTGCATCGTAATCGGCGATAGCGTAAACATAATATTAGATCGCGCAATCATGTAAATACCTGCAGTAACCATGGTCGCTGCGTGGATCAACGCTGAAACAGGCGTGGGCCCTGCCATCGCATCAGGCAGCCACGTAAAAAGTGGAATTTGCGCCGATTTACCGGTTGCGGCTACGAAAAGCAATAAGGTGATGATCAATAAAGTGGTATCGCCAGAAACCATCAGCGTTGCTTGCCCCAGTACACCAGCAAATTCCAACGTACCAAAGTGTGCAATCATAAAGAATAAGGCAATCAGAAAACCCAAATCTCCAATCCGGTTCATCACAAACGCTTTTTTAGCTGCCTTCGCATAGTTGGTGTTTTTGTACCAGAACCCAATCAATAGGTAAGAACACAAACCAACACCTTCCCATCCAATAAACATCACCAAGTAATTGGATCCTAACACTAAAAGCAACATGAAAAAGATAAACAAGTTCAAGTAGCTGAAGAACTTAGCAAATCCAGGATCTTTATGCATGTATGATGTAGAATACAAATGAATCAGAAAACCAATCCCCGTTACGATTAAGAGCATGATGGCACTCAATGGATCCACCAAAAAGCGAAAAGAAACCTGAAAATCTGAAACAGAAATCCAAGTAAATAATTCCTGCGTCATTTCGCCGTTACCTCCTACCATTCGTGCACCGTACACCTCCGAAAACAGAGCCACGCTGGCTACAAATGCCGCGAGTACTGTGCCACAGCCAACCAAGCTTACGAGCCAGTTCGGCAGGTGATTTCGTAAAGTCCCGATGAATACGAAGCCCAACAAAGGCAGTAAGGGCACTATCCAGATCAATTCGTTCATACGTGGTTAATTTTTTCTATGCAAGTTTATATATGTGGGTTAGCAAAGTTCTTTCTGTGTGCCGCTATTACAGGCGCAGCTTGGTCAAGGAGTCAATATCGAGCGATTTGGTATTTCGATACACCATAATCACGATCGCGAGGCCAACAGCTACTTCGGCAGCCGCCAATGCCATGATGAAAAAGACGAATACCTGACCAGCAGGATCACCATGATGCGCAGAGAAGGCGGCGAGTAGCAGGTTCACCGAATTGAGCATCAATTCGATAGACATCATGATAATAATGATATTTCTTCTGGTCAACACGCCCACCACGCCAATGGCGAAAATGGTGCTGCAGAAGATCAAATAATGCTGCAAGGGAACGCCTTGGAGCTGAGTTGCTAAATTATCCATGTTGCTTCTTCACTCCTTTCTCATGTTTGGCCAATAGCACTGCTCCGACCATTGCAGTGAGCAATAGAATGGAAGACAATTCAAAAGGCAGTAGAAATTCTCCGAAGAGCACTTTCCCTAGATTTTCCACTAATCCAATATTTTCATGGGGTGTGATGAGCACATCATTCTGCTCCAATGCGCGGAAAGCACCTAGAAAAGTAGCTAACAGGCACATCCCTGCAATCGTCCCCATCACCTTCACCAAAGGAGATTTCATCGGTTCTGTATCCTTATTTAGATTCAGCAACATCAATACGAATAGGAACAAGACCATAATCGCACCCATGTAGACGATAAAATTCACCACGGCCAAGAACTGCGCATTCAGCATGATGTAATGCACCGTGAACGTAAAAAATGTGATCACTAAGTACAGCACGCTGTGTACAGGATTCTTCGTAAAAATGGTCATCAGCGAAAATATCACCGATAGAAAAGCCACAAGATAAAAAAAGGACATCGGCTATATATTTAGTCTTTAGCAAGTTTTGTAATGTCGAATTTGGGCTCCACCAACTTATCTTTTCCATAGATAAAATCCTTCCGGAGATAATCGGCCGTCACGTGTGATCCATCCAGATAGATGGCTTCTTTAGGGCAAGCTTCTTCGCACAGGCCACAAAAGATGCAGCGCAACATATTGATTTCATATACCGAAGCATATTTCTCCTCGCGGTATAGATGCTCTTCGCCTTTGGCTCGCTCGGCAGATGTCATCGTGATGGCTTCTGCTGGACAGGACAAAGCACATAATCCACAAGCAGTACAGCGCTCTCTACCTTCCTCATCACGCTTCAAAGAATGTTGCCCGCGGAAATTTTTAGAATACGGACGCACCTCTTCCGGATATTTCACGGTCGGGATTTTCTTAAAAAAATGCTTTAAGGTAATGGACAAACCCTTGAATATGGCAGGCAGGTAAATGCGCTCCCAGAAATTCATCGGTTTTTGTTCCAGTACTTTTTTTCTATTCGATAACGACTGCATATAGATCTCCTCTCTCTAAAAAAATGTATCCTTGATCAAAATGATCACGCCTGTCAATACAATATTGGCGATAGCCAATGGTATCAACTTCTTCCAACCTAATCGCATCAGCTGATCGTACCGAAAACGTGGTAAGGTCCATCTGATCCACATAAAGAAAAAGATAAAGGCAAATATTTTGGCAAAAAACACGAATACGCCAATGATCGTAATCCAATTGGCCGATAGGCCAAGATCGTACATAAATGGAAAGTTGTAACCGCCAAAATACAAGGCCGCCATCAGTGCCGACGATACAAACATATTGATGTATTCCGAGAACATGTATAAACCCAGTTTCATAGACGAATACTCGGTATGATAACCACCAACTAACTCGGTTTCACACTCGGGCAAATCGAAAGGTACACGATTACATTCTGCAAAAGCACACACCACAAAGATGATAAAGCCTAGCGGTTGCGCCCAAATATTCCAATTGACAAATCCCGATTGTTGTGCTACGATCTCACCGATCGAAAGTGTGCCTGTTACCATTAGTAACGCGATCAGCGACAAGCCCAAACCAATCTCGTAGCTAATACTTTGGGAAGCAGCGCGAATAGCGCCCATCAATGAAAATTTGTTGTTGGATGCCCAGCCTCCCAGCATTATGCCGTATACACCCAGCGCAATGACACCAAAAATGTACAATACGCCAATATTCACCTCTGCCACCTGCAATTTGATGCTGGCATCGCCAATGGTCAACGTTTGCCCCCAAGGGATGACAGCCGAGCTGATACACGCGGTAATAATAGCGATTACTGGGCCGATGATAAACAAACCTTTATGCGCGCCTGCCGGAATGATCTCTTCTTTGAAAAAGAACTTACCACCATCGCATAATGGTTGTAGCAACCCGAATGCGCCAGCGCGATCTGGTCCGTGCCGATCTTGCATAAAACCTGCAATCTTGCGCTCCGCCAACGTAGAATACATCGCGATCACTAAGGTGATCGTAAATACGACGACCACTAATATCAATTTTTCTAGTAGAAATGCTGTCTCCATGTCTGTTAGCCGCTTAGTTCAATCTCTCTGTTCTGGCCAACTGTTCCCAATTGGCTTCTTTTAATGGGGTATTTTCTGGAATCACCGCTGGTGGTTGGAACTGCGAATAATGGTTGGAAGCGATAACCGACTCCTGACTCACTTTCGTTGGATCTTGCAAAGTCCAATCGGCTGTCTCTTTCTTGTCGAACCGACAGGTATTACAGATAAACTCTTCTACTTCATCATATTCATCCTTACGCGCCGTTACACGCAATACATCCGCTCCTTTGTACCACAAAGTCACCTTACCCGAACAAGACGGGCAGTCGCGATGTGCATTGACCGGTTTGGTAAACCAAACGCGGTTTTTGAAACGAAAGGTTTTGTCGGTTAGTGCGCCTACCGGACACACATCAATCACATTCCCGATATAATCATTGTCTAAGGCATTCTCAATAAAGGTGGATATTTCGGAATGGTCTCCACGATTCAAAATGCCATGCTCACGCGTGTCGGTCAATTGATTGGCCACATACACACAGCGATAGCACAGAATACAACGATTCATGTGCAGCTGGATTTTATCGCCAATATCAATTCGCTCAAACGTACGGCGAGCAAAATCGTAGCGTGTATTTTCGGATCCGTGCTCGTAGCCTAGATCTTGCAGTTTACATTCTCCCGCCTGATCGCACACTGGACAATCCAGCGGATGATTAATCAATAGCATCTCTACAACGCTTTTGCGCGCATCCACCACATCTGGCGAAGTGATATTCTGCACTTCCATTCCATCCATCACCGTGGTACGGCACGAAGCCACGAGCTTCGGCATCGGACGAGGATCTTTTTCAGATCCTTTGGTCACTTTCACCAAACACGTACGGCATTTACCACCGCTGCCTTCCAACTTCGAGTAGTAGCACATCGCCGGCGGCACAATATCTCCACCGATCTGACGAGCCGCATTTAATATGGTTGTTCCGGCATCTACCTCAACCGATATGCCATCTATACTTACTTGAAACTTTTGTATTTCTTCCGCCATCACCGTATGCTTAGCTCTATGATTCCGTTACGACTTCCAAGGGATCAGCATAATGTGCTAATCCATAATTTCTACTTTGTGCTTCTTGCCCGTGGTTGATATGCCATTCAAATTCATCTCTGAAATGTCGTATCGCTGCAGCAACAGGCCATGCTGCTGCATCACCCAGTGGACAGATGGTATTGCCTTCAATTTTTCTCTGTATATCCCACAGCAGGTCGATATCGTTCATTGAACCGCGGCCATGCTCGATATTGTATAACACTTTCTCCATCCAACCGGTACCTTCCCGACAAGGCGAACATTGTCCGCAGCTCTCGTGCCGGTAAAACCGGGTAAAATTCCAGGTGTTTCGCACGATGCATTGATCTTCATCGAAGGCGATGAAACCGCCCGATCCCATCATGGTACCCGATTGAAAACCACCATCAGCCAACGATTCGTAGGTCATCAGGCGTGCTTCGCCTTTGATTGTTTTCGAGATGAGGTTGGCCGGTAAGATCGGCACAGAAGATCCTCCGGCTACAACAGCTTTCAGTTTCTTGCCATTGGCAATACCGCCACAATACTCATCGGAATAGATAAATTCTTCTACGGGCAATCCCAGTTCTATTTCATACACACCGGGTTTAGCCAGATTGCCACCAGCAGAGATCAGTTTCGTGCCTGTACTGCGCTCAATGCCGATCTTCGCGTATTCTTCGCCACCATCATTGATGATCGGAACAGTTGCCGCGATAGATTCTACATTGTTGACTACGGTCGGACAGCCATAAAGCCCCGCAATAGCTGGAAAAGGTGGTTTGATGCGTGGATTTCCACGTTTGCCTTCCAAAGATTCGAGTAATGCGGTTTCTTCACCGCAAATGTATGCACCGCCTCCAGGTTGTACGTACAACTCAAGATCGTAGCCCGATCCCAATATATTTTTACCCAAATATCCTGCTGCTTTCGCTTCTGCGATAGCCTTTTCGAGGATACGGATCTGTGGCATCATTTCGCCACGCACGTAGATAAAAGAAGTATGCGCACCCAGCGCATAGCTGGATACGATCATTCCCTCAATCAAAGCGTGGGGAATATACGTCATAAGATACCGGTCCTTGAATGTTCCCGGCTCCGATTCATCAGCATTGCACACCAAATAGCGTGGCACACCTTCTGGCTTCGCCAGAAAACTCCATTTCATTCCGGTCGGAAAACCTGCTCCTCCACGTCCGCGTAGTCCAGATTTTTTCACTTCTTCTACCACATCGTCCGGACTCATAGACTTCAAGGCTTTATCAACCGATCGGTAACCGCCCTGTGCCTTGTACACGGAATAACTTTGTATGCCGGGTACGTCTATATGTGTGAGTAATAACTTTCGCCCCATGATACTAATCTTTAGCTTGTCCTTCGGTTTTCAAATTCGCGATCAACTCGTCGACACTATCTGGCGTGAGGTTTTCATAGAATGTATATTCGGGTCCGATTTGCAATACAGGACCAAATCCACAGGCCGCCAGACACTCGACGCCCCGCCAAGAGAATAATCCATCAGCCGAAATTTCGCCCTCCTTGATGCCTAATGTACTTTCTATCTGATCCATGATCTTCTCCGCACCCACCAGACAGCATGGACCCGTGCGGCACACTTCCAACGTATATTTACCTTGCGGCTGTAAGAAATACATACTGTAAAAGGTAGCGACTTCGTACACTTCGATAGGCTTAATCGCTAGATAAGAAGCTATTTTGTCCATCATATCCACACTTAACCAGCCATATACCGCTTGCACCTCGTGCAATACCGGTAGCAAGGCAGATTTTTGGCGACCTTCCGGATAACGAGCGACGATCTCACCAAACTTCTCTACTAAGCTAGGAGAGAAGTCTACCACCAGATTTTCTTTCACATTAAGCATCTAACTCTCCTGCAATTACGTTTAAACTACTCATATTAATAATAGCGTCGGAGATCAGCATGCCGCTGCTCATCGGCGCAAACATTTGATAATTGATAAAAGAAGGTCGACGGAAATGCAAACGATATGGTGTGCGACCGCCATCGTGTATGAGGTAAAAACCCAATTCGCCATTGGCGCCTTCTACCGCATGGTACACCTCCGATTTAGGAGTTTCCCATTCGCCCATGACAATTTTGAAATGGTAAATAAGCGCTTCCATATTGGTATACACCTGCTCTTTGGGTGGCAGATAGAATTCTGGCACATCGGCATGGAATATTCCTTTTGGTTCACCTTTTATTTTCTCTAGGGCTTGTCTGATGATACGCATAGATTGTGTCATCTCTTCGTTTCGTACCATAAACCGATCGTATACATCCCCATTGGTACCCACGGGCACATCAAATTCAAATTCTTCATACGAACAATATGGCGACATTACGCGTACATCGTAATCCACACCTGTAGCACGCAAGATAGGACCGCTCCAACTGTAATTCAACGCTTGCTCCGGTGTAACAGCAGCCACGTTTGAAGTACGTTCGATAAATATGCGGTTTCTGGTAAATAGTTCCTCGAACTCGGCCAATACCGCTGGGAAGCGATCTATAAACTCCTCGATCTTCGTAAAGGCGATATCATTGAAATCTCTTTCGAAGCCGCCTATACGGCCGATGTTAGTCGTCAGACGAGCACCACAAATTTCCTCAAAGATCTCGTAGATAAACTCGCGCTCCTGCATCAAATAAAGAAAGCCGGAAAACGCACCGGTATCTACTCCCAAAATTCCGTTACAGATGATGTGATCGGCAATCCTTGCCAATTCCATCACAATGACACGCATGTATTGCACACGTTTGGGGATCTCTATTTCTAGAAGTTTCTCGACCGTCATGTGCCAGCCCATATTGTTAATCGGGGCTGAACAGTAGTTGAGCCGATCGGTTAACGGGGTGATTTGGTAAAAAGGACGATGTTCTGCAATTTTTTCGAATGCGCGATGAATATAGCCTATGGTGGATACACCACTGATGATGCGCTCGCCGTCTATTTGCAGCACATTCTGAAATACGCCGTGTGTAGCAGGGTGCGTAGGACCTAGATTGAGTGTAGTGAGCTCTTCTTCTGGATCGTGCTCTTCAAAGACGGGTCTGTTAGATGTTAATTCAGTGATCGGCTTGCTCATGCGTATCGCGCTTTATAATGTGGACTAACGCCCAAAATAAAAATCTCTTTTATCTACTCGGTTAGGGTCTTCTAACGGATATTCCCGTCGCATTGGGAACACATCCAGATCGTCCATATTCAGGATTCGACGCAGATCGGGATGACCTTCAAAGTCAACACCAAAAAAATCATATGTTTCGCGTTCCATCCAATTGGCTCCAGCCCACAGCACCGTCGCAGAAGGTATTTTTGGATCATTCACCGGTATCGACACTTTGATCCGCACGCGTACATTTTCTACGAGATTATGCACATGGTACACAATAGAAAAGGTATTATCACCTTCTGGATAATGTACTGCGGTAATATCAGTGAGGTAAATAAATCCAACAGACTCTTTCAAAAACCCCAACACCTCCAAAACACGTTCTTTACTAGTATGAATGGTCAGCAAGCCATATGGTTCTTCGGGGCGATTGATATCAGCCCCAAAGCGATCCGCAAGCTGCTGTAGCAGTTGTTGATTATTTAGTCTATCCATTATCTGTTTCTATACCGTACTTTTCCAACAATGCTTTGTACTCCGGCGTATTTCTGCGATTTAGCGATTCATTTTTTACGAGATCCTGCAAACGCATAACCCCATCTAAGATCGCCTCAGGTCTTGGCGGACAACCAGGCACGTATACATCTACCGGAATGATTTCATCTATTCCTTGCAACACAGAATATGTATCGAATATACCGCCACTGGATGCGCATGCACCAACTGCAATAACCCATCTGGGTTCTGCCATTTGGATGTAAACCTGCTTAAGCACGGGTGCCATCTTTTTAGCAATGGTTCCCATCACCAATAACATATCTGCCTGACGCGGCGAAAAGCTTGGCCGTTCGGCGCCAAAACGCGCTAAATCGTAAGTGGATCCCATCGTAGCCATAAACTCAATTCCACAACAAGATGTCGCAAAAGGAAGTGGCCACAATGAATTGGCTCTCGCCAATCCTACTGCCTTATCTAATGTAGTTGCAAAAAAACCGGATCCTTCCACGCCCGGTGGACGATCGGCTAATGTTATTTCACTCATTTATTCAATTCCTTTCTATAAACTGAGGATTTTATACTTGACACTGGTAGAATAGTCCGAACTATTCCCAGTCCAATGCTTTCTTCTTCAGTATGTATATGAAGCCAAGCAGCAACAAGCCCATGAAAACAAACATCTGCACTAAGCCTTCCCATCCAAATTCTCGGAAATTCACTGCCCATGGATACATGAAAATTACTTCAATATCGAAGATGACAAAGAGTATCGCCACCAAAAAATATTTGATGGAAAAAGGCTGTCTTGCGTTGCCCACGACCTCCACACCAGATTCGAATGATGTAAGCTTATTCGCGGTGCGCACCTTCGGCCCCAACAGATGTGTACCAATAATCGTGGTAATACCGAAGCCAGCGGCCACAGCAAGTTGAATTAATATAGGTACATAGTCAAATGGCGTATTTTCCATTGGCAATGTTGTATTATAATCGTGTTAGAATCCCCTTATCTTCTCTCTATCAAATATATAAAAATAAAGGGTAAAAAAAAAGGGCTGATATAAATATCAGCCCTTTTAGAATGTATCTAAATGTCGTCAATTACATTTGACTAACGAATGCATTTGCTGTCTCATTTTCTGGATCAATCGCTAAAGATTTTTCGAAATATGATTTTGCTTTTGCCATGTCACCTTTGAAATAGGTGTGGTATCCTAAGTAGTTGTAAGCATCTACTAGATATCCGCGTTGCGCATCAGGCAATTCTGCTTTTTCTGACAACATAGCTGCTAATTGCTCGAATGTAGGAACAAATAAACCTTGATGTGCCTCAGGATCAAACTGCAAGTTATCTAATGCTAGCTCTGAAAGTCCTTTGAAATACATCGCGTTTACTAGGTATTTCTCGATAGTTTCTGGTTTCTTAGCTCCCAAGACTACTTCGAAGGCTTTGATCGCTTTCTCTAAATATGGTCTAGCCGCCTCTAAGTTAGCTGCACCTTTATCTTCTGGCTCACCACCTTGACCAATGTACAATTTAGATCCTTCGGTATACGCTGTAGTACCCAAATAGTAATTAGAGTCATAGTAGTAATCAGACTCTGGATTAGCCGCAGGAATTGCAAAGATTTTCATCGCGATGTCTTGCTCTCCGTCTTGGTATTTCGCGAAAGCAGTTTCCGCAATTTCTGAATCCAAATCCTCGTCTTCACCTTGTTTTTCTACCGCCTTTTTTAGTAATTCAGAACCTTTCGCCTCGTCTCCATTAGATACGGCAGCAAGACCAGCAATCAAAAAGTCACGCCCAATCAATCTGTTTTCATCTACTTCTTGAAAAAGCTTGTCCATGTACTCGCTTGCTTTCGCATAATCTTTCTCTTGCAAGAATGTGATATAACCCAAGTAACGGTACACTTTTGGATCGACACCAGGAATGCTGCTTAAGCGTTGAGCTACTGTTTTTAACTCTTCGTAGTTACCCGTGTATACCAAGAAATCGGCATAACGAACTTGTGCGTCGATAGATTGGTCTCCAGAAACTTCTAGATACTTTTTGTACGCATCTAAACCTTTTTGGTTGATCTCACGGTAATCTTCTTCCGCCGCTTTTAGTGAAGAGTAGTAATACGTCTCAGCTAGCTCACGGTACAATGGCGCGTATGTTGGATTTTCAGTGATTAAGTTGTTCAAATCTTCGATAACCACATCATAAGCTTGCGCCCAACGAGAGATTACAGCTTGTCCGATTTTTGGAGCGATTAAGCTTTCATCCAAACTCAACGCATCACGGTAGCTAATATACGCTTGATTACTTTCGCGCAATCCAGCATAAGCATCACCTAATGCATTAGGAATCATTGCATCCTTCGCATTTTTCTCTTTTGCTTGCGTTAAGTATTCAATCGCTTTTGTGTAATCTGGCGTTGGTGCCGCAATGTAGGCACGACCTGTGAAATACAAAGGCAAATAATCCTTCTTACCTAAATTAGAAGTAGCTTGTGTGAATTTGCTTTCTGCCGCAGCCTTATCACCTTTTTGCAAATCAACTGAACCCAATCCTACGGTGTTTAATACATCCTTCGGATTGCTTGCAGCTCCTTGTTGAAATACAATTTGAGCAGAATCTACTTTATCATTCACCAAATGAATTTGACCTAGATAAAAGTAGTTATCCGCATCTTTAGGCTTCTTTTGAATCAACTCCTGCAATATGGTTTTAGCTTTGTCATATTGCTCGACTTGCATAGCATCCTGCGCATCCTTCAACTTCTGTGCACTGGCACCGCCCGCTACACCGGCCATTAATAGTCCTAAAAATAATTCTCTTTTTGTCATAATCTATTCCTAATTCTTGTTGTTTACCTATTAAAATTTGCTTCGTCTCGAATGATCAACTGCCGACCAGGCATTGTGAAAGGCAAAAGCCCATACTTCAATACCACACGCTGGCCACGATCGCCGGTTAGGAAGGCCGAAAAGCCGATTCCCAAACCCATATTTGGTTGATAATTCAACACAAAGAACTCATGCTTCAGAGGGTAGGTATCATCGCCTAACGTACTTTGTGAAGGACGATAAGCAACACCATTATCCTTTTTACTTACGCTCAATATACGAATTTTATTGCGACTGCCTAATGAATCTCTCTGTGCCAAATACTGATTTAAGGTTAAAACACCAATTGTATTTGACTTGTTTTGCACAATATTCAAAACTTCTACTGGAGAACCTGCGGCTGTAACCTGTGCTGCGCTCACCTTATCCACATTCGTCACTTCCTTTAATAAACGTAACGAACTAGAATTTATGTTATCGAATACCAAACTATTTCCGTCTTTAGCATTTCCACTAAGTAGAGTGCCGATACGGGTATAACTGATCGTGGAATCCGAAGATTGTGCATTGGTTACAAAAACAACAGCATCGTATCCGACCGCAAAAATACGTGGCTTGATAGAACGCTGTGTAAATCCTTTGGCTTCGGCTTCCGTTAGCTTACGCTTCAACACAGCGATACTTCCTTCGCCATTGAGCAATCGGTTGATCGCTGGACGTTCGGCATCTTTTACCAAATTCACTTTTGTGTTGGTGTATGACGACCGAAAAACATCCAATTGCTCTTCCATCAGCTCTGCCACAGATTCGTCTACAATAACGGTCATGCTACCCGTCAGAATATCATTCCTATCATCAGCTAATGGAGTCTCCGCAACTTGCCCACTTCCATCTCCAGAGTTATTGGTGCAAGCAGCTAATCCTAAGAATGCTGCGCAAAATAATGATATGTTCAAATAATTTGCCATTTGTAATATAAGATTAGAAAATAAAAAAGGATTAATGTTAATCTCTAAAATTATTCTGCCAAAGCCTAGCAAATCGTAAAAATGAGTACACGATGAGCAGACCTCCAAAAAGCTTTCGATAGGTAGGATCGATTTGCATAGGAAGCTCTTCCCAGAAGATCACTACCAAACCTAAGGCGAAGTAAAAGAAGAACATCGCCAGCCCTAAAATAGACAGAAATCGCTGTGTGGGCGATTTCCGTCTGTAATTTGATATACGTCGATTTTCCGACATGAGTATATTATTAGTTTTGTAAGTTCAACGAGATTGGTAATCTATATTGAACACGTACTGGGCGACCATTTTGAATACCTGGTTTCCATTTTTTGGAACGTTTCAACAAGTTTACACCTGCCTGACCGGTTCCATATCCTAAATCTTTCAATACCTTGATATCGGTTAGTGATCCGTCTTTCTCGACAACGAATGTCAATTCAACAGCTCCCTTAACACCGGCATCGATCGCACCTGAAGGATATTGGAAACTCGTTTCCACGTACTTACGGAATGCTGCCATACCTCCTGGATACTCTGGCTCTACCGCTACCGACGTAAAGATCTTATTTGGATCTGCGTCGCCATCAGGATCACCCTTTGTACTACCAGTAATAGCGCCTTCTACTTTTTTCGGACCAAATTCACCTGTTGGTACACCAGTAGCTCCTGGAGTTCCTTTTAAGGTTAAACGTGCCGGAGTAGCATTTTTCTCTTTAATTTCTTCTTGAGAAACGATCTCTTCCTTTACATCTTTGGCATCAGCCACATTGACATCCGGAAAACGAATAAGGTCTTGTGCTGGTGGTTCTTCCGCGATTTTTTGAGGCGGAGTTTCTTCGATTTCAATCGGTTCTTCCTCCTCTTCCTCTGGCTCTGGAATATCCAAATCCTCCAGTGTTACCTCTGTATATTCTATTTCTTCTTTGGGTTCTCCCGCGGGGAAGTAACTAAAGCCGAATACTTTGGGTAAGCTAATGATGGTCACGATCAAGACTATTGCTAGCAAACCCATATTGGTTGCTTTGTAAGCATTCTTGCGCAATTCATAAGCGCCGTATTCTTTGTTCCTGTCCTCGAAGACGACTTCTAGCCACTCCTTCTTGAACAAATCTAGTTTAGATCCAAACATATCTTTCTATTTATACGGGATTAATTGTTGTTATAGATTCCGTTTGACTCCAAAACAGATACTTCTTCTGCTTTGATCTTCGAAATCGTAAAACGCTTAATATCCACGATTTTCATTTCATCTAAAACATCGACGAGATTCCGTTGAACAGATCGATCGCTCGGGCGAATTACTACAATTAGATCCTTACCACCTGCTACCTTAGGCACTTGCGCTTTTTTCTCGATCAATATTTTGCGAAGACCTTCCGCACTATAATCGACCACGGTAGGCGCGGTAATCGGTTTTGCTAGCTGGCCATAATACCATACTAACTTGTTATCGGATCCCAATAATAGCGTCACTGAGCGGTTATCTGCGATATCAATATCTGGATTTTGCTCGTTTTGATCTTTGTTTTTATCCGGCATCGCTACATCCATCGCCTGCGGCGTGTTTAGTGATGTCGTCAACATAAAGAACGTAATCAATAAGAATGCTAGATCCACCATGGCGGTCAAATCGACCTTTCCACCGTTTTTCTTTGACCTTACTTTGCCGCCTTTTTTGCCGCCGCCGGAATCTTGATTTAATTCTGCCATTTTCCTATTTTCTTATTCCGCTCTCAAACCGGTTACAAAACTGAATTTGTTTTGCTTTTGGTTTCTCAGCGTCTCGATGATCAAATTCATTACTGCGTATTTTTCTTCCGCATCTGCTTTGATAGCCACCTGCATTGGTCCCGGATTCACGAAATCACGTTGGTCATTTTCGCGATCGCGATTTACCTTTACAGTTGCTAATCTTGCCTGCTGCACCCAGTGGTAAAGTTCGTTTGACTCGTTTTCTGTCGAATCTACCGGAATACCGGGCTGAATCTCCACCGTTTGTTCGCTCTTAGGTAACGAAAGTAGTTGTCTTAACGAACGGATTGGCACACCAAAATCGTCTGCCGCAATAAACTTTTCATATTCCTCTTCAGAAAAATTGACTTTGTATTTTGCGCCAACATTCTTCAAGGTCTCGCGACGAATCTCGGGATCTTTCAATCCGAAGAAAATCTTACCATCATCACCTACTGTAATCATGCCGATGTTGTCACCAACTAGTTTTTCTTTCACAGTAGAGGCTGGCGTATCCACTTGTAATGTCTCCGGTTGACGTGCCGTAGCCGTCAATACGAAGAAGGTAAGAAGCAAGAATGACACATCACACATGGCTGTCATGTCAATGGATGTACTTGCTCTTTTTACTTTTGCTTTTGCCATTTCTGTCTTCTTTAAAATTACTTACTTAACTCACTACCTCTTAATGATGATTAATTATTTTAGATTCCATAAAGAAATCTAAAATAATTTCATCATATATCTTACTTGTGGTTTGCAGCGTAAGTCTGTACGATAGAGAAACCTGCCTCATCAATCGAGTAAGTCAATGTATCGATTTTAGAAGTCAAAATGTTGTAGAAGATAATCGCAATGGTAGATGTACCAATACCTGTTGCCGTATTGATTAGGGCCTCAGAGATACCATTCGCCAATTTAGCTGAATCTGGTGTACCACCTGTTGCTAGTGCAGAGAAGGCCTTGATCATACCTGTTACTGTACCTAACAAACCTGTCAATGTACCAATAGACACTAATGTTGCCAGTACTGTTAAGTTTTTCTCCAACATTGGCATTTCTAATGTAGTTGCTTCTTCAATTTCTTTTTGGATTGCCAATACAGATTTTTCTGCATCTAGTCCTGGGTTAGCTTGAACATCTTTGTACTTCAACAAGCCCGCTTTGATTACATTCGCTACAGAACCTTTTTGTTTGTCACACTCAGAGATTGCTGCATCGATGTTTTGTGCTCTCAATAAGCCTTGTACTTTTTGCACGAAGTTACCTACGTTTCCAGTACCAGAAGCTTTACCAATTACAATGAAGCGCTCGATAGAGAATACAAATACCATTAAGAATAAGCCTAAAAGAACCGGTACCACATAACCCGCATGGTAAACCATACCATAATAATTTCCTGGCAAAGGTTGGTTTGCTGGATCTCCGTCAATAAAGTTACTTGGTGATCCCATCACAAACTGATAAACTAAATAACCAATTATCAAACATATGATAATCGCTAAACTTGCAAATAAATTACCCGAATTTCCTCCCTCTTGTTTAGCAGGACTTGTTGTTTTTGGTGCGTTTGCCATTTTACTAATTTTTAGATTTTACTGTTGTTAATTATTATAGTTTAATTCAAGATTTTAATAAGAAATAAGTCGTTTTACTGATGTACCTCAAAACAAATATACTATTTTATGATAAAAATAAAATTCCCGTGCCACAATTCCATAAAATTACTCCAATATATCTGTAATGAAATAGATCCAGCAGTCCTCTTTCTTTTTTTTATCCTATTTCAATAACCAAAGTAGACCCATTTTGATTTTGGTTTTGCAATGAAAGGTATTTTTTTTCTCATATGCAAATTATCAAATTATTAATTGTTAAAATTAAGTAAGTGTTTACTCATCGATTTTCATATATAGATTACACGTGCTACTATTAACGATGTTTCTGATATACTATTGTGTTTAAACAGATATTTTATCCGCCAAAACCTTTAACTTTGTAGTTATCAGCACTTAACAAATCGATAAGCTTTTGCTTGAAGTCTCCCTGAATCAGAATTACGCCATCTTTTGCTCCTCCGCCTACACCGCAGCGTTGTTTTAATTGCTTAGCAAGTGCTTCCAAATCACTTTCTTGGCCTTTAAAACCTTCGACGATTGTAACGACCTTTCCTTTGCGCGATTTCCGATCCAAGCCTACGCGCAATTGCTGCTGCTGATTTGGTAACGTTTCTTGTATCGCCAACTCACCGAACGGGCTAAAATTAAAATCGTCGGCCGTAGAATATACGACTCCCTCATATTGTTGCTTCTTTTGCTTCGCCATGTCTATCTATATACTAACAAATGATCTTTAAGGATTTTTCCTGCACAGTAAATTTTAGTGGCGCTTGGAGTGCCAGCGGCTCACCATCTACATGCACAGGGCCTATATCTTCCGAATCGATGCTGATAATTCTGCCTGGGATAATTTCCACATACTCTGATTGATCGACAGACTTATTAAACAAGTGAAATACCATCATCGGTAACAAGTACAATGGAAACTTATGTACAATACAGACATCGATCAATCCATCCGTAACGGAGGCATTGGGTGCTATGTACGCATTATTGCCAAATTGTGGTGAATTGGCTACGCTAATCATAAACGCTTCGCGATTATACGATTTGCCATCGATTGTAAGCTGGTATTTCTTGGGTCGATAAGAGCCTAGCAAATTCATCACCGTTCGCAAGTAACCTATTGGTCCGCGTGTAGAATCGGTGGCAAACTTATCACTAACAGAAGCATCGAATCCGACTCCTGCTACATTAAAGAAAAACCTGTCATTCACACGACCGGTATCTACCGTCATCATATCAAAACGATTGATACGACGGATTGCTCCCGCTTCATGCAATGGTATACCTAAATAGAGAGCCAAACCATTTCCAGAACCTTCAGGAATAATGCCCAACGGCGTGTCGGTGCCAGCTAATGCGGATCCAATTTCATTAATCGTACCATCACCACCTACTGCAACGACGACGTCGTACTTATTAAGAACTGCTTGTTTGGCCAGTTCGTGTGCATGCCCGGCATGATCCGTCTGCTGAAAGGTAGGCTCAAATTTACTCAAGTCCAGCGTGTCGAGAATCTGCTTTTTAAATGCCGTCTTTCGCTTGCCTCCCGAAATGGGATTGATCACAAACAGGATCTTCTTTTTTGTATTCATCGATTTTCGTTACGGATTATAAAGATAAGCTAAAAATATTGTCATTATAATCTATTATTTGGACGAATGCTAGATTGCATTTCACAAATACAATTAAGAGTCGTAGTTTTGCAGCAACAAAAAAGTGGATTGATTTGCGTTTTTATCTCGTCCGAGATAGACAAAGAGATTGCAACCACAGAAAAAAAGTGCTAAAACCATTCGAATAATGCTTTAACACCTTGTCCGCATTCTCTACAAATCGTTAATTATTTAAAGTTTAAGTAAGACTCATGGGATATTTTTTTACATCCGAATCTGTTTCGGAAGGTCACCCCGATAAAATTGCCGATCAGATTTCGGATGCTTTAATTGATAACTTTCTTGCCTGGGATCAAGATTCCAAAGTGGCTATTGAAACTTTAGTCACTACCGGCCAAGTGATATTAGCAGGAGAAGTTAAATCTAACATCTATTTAGACGTGCAAAAGATCACCCGTCAGGTGATTCAGCGCATTGGGTATACCAAGTCGGAGTATATGTTTGAGGCCAACTCTTGTGGCATCTTATCGGCGATTCACGAGCAATCTAATGAGATCAATCAAGGTGTAGAGCGGCAAACCAAACAAGATCAAGGCGCTGGAGATCAGGGCATCATGTTTGGCTACGCCAGCAACGAAACGGAAAACTTTATGCCGTTGGCATTGGATCTGTCGCACCGCCTGCTGTACGAATTAGCAGAACTACGTCGCGAGAATACGCAAATCACTTACCTACGTCCGGATGCAAAAGCGCAGGTAACGTTAGAATATGACGAGAACAACAAGCCATTGCGCATTGATACGATCGTGATCTCTACACAGCACGACGATTTCGATAGCGACGAGGTAGCGATGCAGCAAAAGATTAAGCAGGATCTGATCGATATCTTGATTCCTCGCGTACAAGCGCAGTTAAAAGAAGAGCTACAGCCGCTTTTCACAGATCATATCAAATACCATATTAATCCAACTGGAAAGTTTGTAATCGGTGGACCGCACGGTGATACCGGATTGACTGGTCGCAAGATCATTGTAGATACCTACGGTGGAAAAGGAGCTCATGGCGGTGGTGCATTCTCTGGAAAAGATCCTTCAAAAGTAGACCGCTCTGCTGCTTATGCAACACGTCATATCGCAAAAAATCTGGTAGCGGCTGGTTTAGCAGATGAAATTTTGGTTCAAATCTCGTATGCCATCGGTGTAAAAGACCCAATGGGAATCTATGTCAACACCTATGGTACGAGCAAAGTGGGATTGAGCGATGGCGCTATTGCAGAGAAGATCGGTGAACTATTCGACATGACGCCATATGGCATCGAAACACGTCTGGGTTTACGCAATCCAATCTATTCGGAAACAGCCGCTTACGGGCACATGGGTCGTACGCCTGTGACGGTTTCTAAAACATTTGAAAGTAGCACCGGCGAAACGAAAACAGTGGAAGTGGATCTCTTTACTTGGGAAAAACTAGACTATGTAGATAAAGTAAAGCAAGCATTTAACTTATAATAAGTTGAATGCTATATATAAAACAAAAGGGCTGTACATGATGTACAGCCCTTTTGCGTGTAAGCTATTCGCTAAACAGGCCTATCTTTATAATTATGCTTCCAAACTCGCAGCAGATGTAGCTGCCTGTCTGTTGACTTTCTTGACCAATCCTTGCAACACATTTCCTGGGCCGACTTCTACGAAGTTTTCTGCTCCATTATTCAGCATATGTTGTACAGTTTGCGTCCAACGTACTGCTCCGGTAAGCTGAGCAATCAAATTCGCTTTGATCTCTGCAGGATCTGTATATGCTTTGGCATCTACATTCTGGTAGATCGGACAGATCGGCGCCTGAATGTTCGTACTTTCAATCGCTTTCTGCAACTCTAATTTCGCAGGCTCCATTAATGGAGAGTGGAATGCACCACCCACGTTGAGTTTCAACGCACGTTTTGCGCCAGCTTCGGTAAGCAATAAACAAGCCTTATCAACACCTTCAATAGAACCAGAAATCACTAATTGACCGGGGCAATTGTAGTTCGCCGGAACAACTACATCTTCAATCTCGGCACAGATACGCTCTACTACTTCATCTTCCAAGCCCAAGATCGCTGCCATCGTCGAAGGTTGTGCTTCGCAAGCTGCCTGCATGGCATTTGCACGTTTGGAAACCAATAAAAGGCCATCTTCAAAAGATAAAGCACCTGCTGCTACTAGTGCAGAGAACTCGCCTAAGGAATGCCCAGCTACCATAGCGGGTTGAAAATGCTCGCCTAATGCCTTTGCCAAGATTACAGAATGTAAAAAGATAGCCGGCTGCGTCACCTTGGTTTGTTTAAGGTCTTCGTCTGTTCCAGAAAACATAATATCCGTAATTCGGAAGCCTAACAAATCATTGGCCTGCTCAAATAAGGCTTTCGTATCCTCATTCAGTTGATACAACTCTTGCCCCATCCCAACAAACTGGGCGCCTTGACCTGGAAAAATATACGCTGTCTTCATATAAATGTTATTGATTCTTTTTATTCGTTAATTATACTGTCAAGCAATCACTATCTAATCTTCTGGCGAGAAGGACAACGACGTCATCCGATCTGGATCGAACAAATCCAAAGCTACCTCATGTATGTTGGTGGTCGTCACCGAATCAAGGTTCTGAAAAACATCATCTAAAGTAATGATGGTGTTATAGTCCAGTATGTTTTTTGTCTCGGCGATGATCACACTCATTCTATTCTCTTCAGCCAATGCTATCTGACCTTTAAATTTATGCTTTGCTTTGCTCAATGTGCTTTCACTGATCGGCTTTGCCGCCAACTTGTTCAGCTCCTTGCGCACCAGTCGCGTCGCGCGTTCGATCTTTTCTTCGTCTGTACCCAAATAGATGCTAAATATACCAGTATCGCCATACATAGCATAGCTGGATTCTATCGTATAGGCAATACCATACTTCTCTCGTACCGAAAGATTCAAAATAGAGCTCATACCAATACCACCAAGCATATTATTGAGTAGCATTAAGGTTGTCTTTCTAGAATCGTGAATACCGTAAGCAGGCACACCCAAGGCATAATGCACTTGGTTGATCGGTTTATAAACCACCTCATGCGTCGGCGCGGGTAGTGCTGGTAGTGTTGCTGCTTTATTGCGGGATGCCCGCAATGGAAAAGTAAAAATCTTATTGACCATCCGCTCCACCTCTTTCTGCGTGTAATCGCCAGAGATACCAATGGCAATATCTTCGCCCGTGTAGTTGTTCGCGATAAAATCTCTTACATCTTGCTGGGTAATAGAGAGCAGATCCTTTTCGAGTCCGAGAATATTATGCCCTAACCCTGTGCCTGCAAAAAGCAAATCATCAAAATCGTCCATAATGGATTCTTCCGGACTGTCTAGATAGGACGCCATTTCATCTAAGATCACGCCTTTTTCTTTCACCAATTCGGCTTCCGGAAACGTGGAATGAAAGGTGATATCTTCAAACAAATCCAGCGCACGACTCAAATATGGCCGCAAAACGGATGCATGGATACAAGTATACTCTTTAGTAGTATAGGCGTTCAGGTCGCCGCCTACAGATTCGAGACGATGAAGGATTTGGTTGGTGTTACGACGGGCGGTTTGCTTGAACAATAAATGTTCGATAAAATGCGCCATACCAAACTTTCCGGCTTCTTCATCTCTAGAACCGACATTCACAATCAGACAGGTATGCGTGATGGTAGACGCTTGTTGGTTCAACACCACACGTATTCCATTGTCTAATCGCATTAAATGATACCCCATACATTGCTTTACTAAGAAGTGCACGCAAAGGTACGATTATAAATAAAATTTGTGGTATTGCCTACATCCGCGGACGACGCATACCTCTGGACGATCCATCACCTTCACTAGGTGATCCCAATGCAAACTTTTGAAAGCGGAACGTAAACGAGAGTAAAAAATACCGTGCTAAGCGATTTGTCTGCGAATCCGTCAACACCTCTCCTACAGAACGGTTCAGGTTAATCTGTTGGTTCAGCAAATCAAATCCTTGTAGACGTAAGGCTCCTCGCTGTCCTTTCAAGAAACGGTGTTCAAGATAACTGTTAATAATGAAAGGATTGGCATTGTTGGCATAACCGCGATTAAACGACTTGGATAGATCTGCACCAAAAATCGTATTAGGGCCTAGGTTGACCGAGCCAATCAACGAGGGTGCTATCGTGGTGATGTTCGGCGCGTCAAACTCTGGCAGAGACGCGTTCGTTATGTTGTACGAAAAGCGTACACCTGGGTTGATCTCTAAATTTTCGGATGGCGTATAGCGGAAGAATAAGTTTTGGGTAAGGACAATATTATTCGCAATATTCTTCCGGTAATCTTCCAATGCTACCAAAGAATCAGTGGCCAAATAAGATACGTTCTTATTGTAATTCACACCACCCATATACATGATGTTATATGTTTTATCGCTTAACGACCGGCCAAAATGGTAAAATGCATTGACGCTATATACCGGATCGGTTTCGTTTTTGTAATCAACAAATTGGTACATACCCTCTCCCGGTCGGCTGAATCGCTTGTTCATAGTCACCACTCGGTCATTGATCAATTCGGTACGCAAGACCGCGAAGAAAGTTTTTCCTTTTTGCACATCTCCAGCGCGGACACGAAACTGCAATTGATGGCGGAATTCTGGATCCAGATTGGGATTACCGGTTGTGGTCATCAGGTTGCGGGTTACCTCAAAAGGCAAAATCTGTGTGACTGTTGGCTCTGTAGCTCTCCCCGAATAACTCATCGAAATATTCGACTGACGTGAAAATTTGTATTCAAAACGCGCAATAGGAACAAAGTTGAGGTTCGTCCGATTAATAACGGCTGCGTCATTCATACTAAAGGCATCTCCACGCAATAGAGACGGTTGTACCGCCGCTCCAAAGGAGTATTTGACTTTTTCGTTCTCAAACATGTAGCTGGCTCCAGCCCGATGGGTAGTGAACGAATAATCGTAGGCATAGTTGTAGTTAGAACCCGGAAGTCCGTCAATGGGATTATCATCCCGATCTACCGCGCGCTGTCGGTCAGAATTATCGTAGTCGCTGATGTTATAATCGTAGGTAACTTCGATCTTGCTTTTATCCGTCAGTGGCTCGGTATAAGATACCGATGTTCCTCCGTTCCAGCTTTTGTTTTGCACATCCTGAATAACCTGCTGATAAATTTCGTTGACCGGAGTTTGCTGGTTTGCAGGGTCATAGACAAGGCGTTCCAATGCTTCGTTGAGATCGCGTGTAGTGACAGAATTATCTATGTTAAAATTGATAAAGAAATTTCGGCCTTTATCGTTCAACCTCCTGTTGTACAAACCACTTATGTTGTACCGTGGCGCTGTAGAGTTCGATAATGTATTCTGTAGCTGACTATTGTCTAGTAACGAATCTCTAAACAAGATAGAAGTTGCCATATTGTTAGTAGCATTGTCGTTAAATCCGAATTGCGGCGTCAACTTGATATAATCTTTATCGCTGATGTTCCACTCGATATTGGTTTCAAAACGGTGGTTTGCTCTTATATTATTATTGTTGGCCTCTTCCTCCTCTGTTTGATTCAATCCAATATATTCCCTGAATGTGTTGGACAACGTATTGTTATCGTTACGCTCGAAGGAGTAACTTCCGTATACTTTGAACTTATCACTGAAATCATGACGAACGTTTACCCCGATAGAACTGGTCTCTGTAATTCCTTCCTGGTTGTTTCCAAACTGTCCAGCTCCAGGTCTACCTCCACCACCTGTGCGGTTTCTGGCACCTCCTCCCGTGGTCTGAAAGTCAAAGACCGAAGCATTCAGGTTATTTAAGTTTCCCAGAACGGAAACTTGCGTCTTATTGGTCATCCCCATCAACATGCCCGTCGTCTGGAAGCGATCTTCCGTACCGCCTGCCACGCGCAATGTGGTCATCCACCCGCTATTGTATTTAGGATCGATCTGTATGTTCAATACTTTTTCTGAATCGCCCGTGCGATTACCTGTAATATTGGCCATATCACCATAATCATCCACGATCTGAATCTTATCAATGATATTGGCTGGAAGATTTTTTGTTGCGGTCTTTACGTCACCGCCAAAAAAATCCTTCCCGTTGATACGCACACGTGTCACAGATTCACCCTGTGCGGTAACGTTTCCATCTTTATCCACCTCTACGCCTTGTAATCTTTTTAAGGCGTCTTCTGCGACAGCACCTTCACGCAATTTCAACCCTTGAGCAGAATACTCTACCGTATCGCCTTTTACTTGCACGGTCAGTACGCCAGAGATCACGACTTCTTCAATCAAGTTGGAATTTACTTCGAGCACAAAGCTGGGAATAAACATTTTCTGCTGTCCAGAAGGAAATTCAAAATCTTTGGAATACGTGTCAAAACCGAGACTGCTAACCGTGATTTGAAATTGTTCTGCTTTGACTTGATCAAAGTTGTAAATACCGGCAGCACTCGATGTTATGACCATCGAATCCTGAGCCGAAGTCAACTTAACCGTCGCGCCAGAGATTGGTCTGGCCTCTGTGTCGCGCAGCATTCCTTGTACGGTTTTGCCTGTCTGTCCGTAACCAAATTGGGCAATTAGAACCAATAGGCTTATGTAAATGATCTTGAAATTATGCATAAATTCTGTATGTACTTATTTAAGAGGAAGCTGATCAACGACCCACACTTCGGTTTTACCTTTATAGGGCGACTTTACGCGTGCCGGAGCGCTTTGCCTTCTCGATGCGCTGGCCTGTTGGCTACGCGTCGTCAATGTAGGTGCTTGGCTCCAACGATTTTGGATAGCTACCTGTATAGCAATAGGTTTGGCCACTGTGCCTAGCGCAAGTTGGTCGAGTGGAATCACGGACTCATATACCAAATGATCTGCCGCATCAATTTTTACAATTGCCTGTAGACCGTATGTATTATTGAGTGACAATAACCCATCTACTATTTTTGGGAAATCGTTGACCTTATATCCACGAGAACGCGCTATCAGAGAGGAGCGGACATGTGTAGATGAAAAATCTCCTGTCTCTAGCATCGACCGAATGGTTTCTGCATCCGGAACCGGAAAAAGCAGCTGCATTCCATCCTTCTTTTTACCTTCCGGATTAATCATCACGGATATGCCATGTGCTGCCGCTTCCAGTTGAAGCACCGGATCGATCACTTTGACGGCTACGAAGAGATTTTTATCATCATACCCGATAGCGTAAGACCAAAGTGGCTCTACATCTCCTACCGAGTTTAAGTGTTCATGCCACTCGTCCAACTGCCCATCTACCTCCACGGCGATACCAGAGATCAGTTTAATCTCAGATTTTCTTGCTTGTGCAAAAGCCGCGCAAACAGAAAACAATAGGATATGGATTGCAATAAACGTCTTCATGGGGTCATAATCTTTTGTTTTTGGCGCAGCGAAAATACGTAACGGAAAGAACAAAATCTTTCACAAAAGAAATCATTAGGAGTGTAAATAAGTGTAAATGGGATTTTATCACATAGAAGTTACATAAATCACTAAATTTGTGGCTTATGCACGTTCCTATTCCCTTATTATCTTATTATCAAAGTGATTTACGCGAAGCTGGTTGCGACGAAGCTGGACGAGGTTGCCTTGCGGGGCCAGTATTTGCTGCCGCAGTGGTATTTCCGGTAGATTACTATAATCCGGTGCTCAATGATTCTAAGAAGCTATCAGAGAAGAAACGTTTGGAGCTGCGCACCGTGGTCGAACAGGAAGCGCTGGACTTTGCGGTAGCGTCGGTTTCCGCAGAAGAGATTGATAAAATCAACATTCATCAGGCGTCGTATTTAGCGATGCATCGCGCATTGGATATGCTTAATGTACCAGCCGATTACATCATCGTGGACGGCAATAAATTTGTGCCCTATCAAACCATACCATATACGTGTATCGTAAAAGGAGATGGAAAGTACCTATCTATTGCGGCAGCATCTATACTCGCCAAGACGTATCGAGACGAGTACATGCAACAGCTGGCTGCGGAGCATCCGGATTATGACTGGCTCAGCAACAAAGGCTATCCTACTATCAAACATCGTAACGCTATCCTTCAGCTGGGGCTAACCCCGCATCATAGAAAAACCTTTAGAGTAACCGATCCGCAACTTCGGTTATTCTAAAGGTTTTGCAATCTTGTCCGCTCCGTATTATGGTGCGATAAGATCGCTATTTATGATTGATAACGACTTTAGCCGTCTGATTTTTTCTGCGGTAATGCCAGAAGAGCGCCACCCCAATACCTAATACCAATACGATAGAGAATATCGTAGATAATATGGTGCTGGTTTTCATAGACTGTGGCGCGAAGATGAACTCGACCTGATGATTGCCGCCAGGAAGCTGCAATGCACGTAAGATATAATCGGCACGAATGATCGGCACTTCTTCGCCATCTACATACGCTTTCCAGCCTTTCTCGTAATACACTTCGGAGAATACAGCAAATGCATCGCGTGGTGCTGTATATTCATAACGCATCGTATCTGGATGGTAAGAAACCAAATTGATTTGTGCATTGGCACTATTGCCCAATTGTGTTGCTTTTAATTTGTCCTCAAATTCTTTGTTGACAAATGCTTCTTTGCGCGGATCAAAACTATCCAAAGCATTCATTTCCTCGTTATTATCTTTTACGAAAGTAATGCGATCAACAAACCACGCATTGCCGGCCGCAGAGCTACGTCGTTGGATACGCTCTGAATTATTTTTGGCGTCTCGGCTAATGACATAGCGTACATTGAACATATCCAATACATCTTCATTGATAGCACCATCAAACTGGTGCTCCAATACTTCCTGAAAACGCATCAGCTTCGCTGCATGGTAGCCACCTAAACTTTTGTGGTAATACGATTGGCGCGCATCCTGGAATGGACTGGTCGTCAAATCAAATACACGGTACGATGGATCTTTATCCATCAAAATTAGGTCGTCTACCTCACGCTTCGGCATATGATCTTGCAATGCTGCCGGACTATTGAACGATTCGTCGTTTAAATAGCGTTTGTTTACCGTCCATAAGTCGGCCAATGTCACTAATCCAACTACGGCCAACATAATGGTAAGCGAAGCTTTCTTCTTGATATAGAACCAAACAGCTCCAAACGTAATCAGTACAATAAACAAAGAACGCCAAGCATCCGCGCTAGCGATGGCCGCACGGTCTTTCAATAAAGCATTGACGATTTCATTGCCCATGGCCGCATCGCCTACTTGTTGTTGGTAAGTTGCAATTAATTGCTGATGCGTAGATGAGCGGAAATTGAGGAATAGATCTGGCATTAACGCGATCAGCAAACAAAGCGCCGCTACACCACCGCCAGTGTAGAGTAGTTTTTTATCTAAATTCTTGACTTCTGCCGCACGGCTAATGATTTGATCTATGGCCAGAATAGCCAAAATAGGAATCAAGACCGACGGGATGACCAAAATGGATTCTACCGCCCGGAACTTGTTGTACATCGGGAAATAATCGAAGAACAGATCCGAAATGAAAGGCAAATGCTTTCCAAAGGCCAAGAAAATAGTTAAGCCCGTTGCAGATACCAACCACCATTTATACTTGTTTTTGACGATGACGATTCCTAAAATAAAAAGGAAGATCACACCTGCACCAAAATACCAAGGGCCAGAGGTAAACATCTTCTCACCCCAATACGTAGGCATAGATTGCGCAAACTGCTCGGCTTGTGCCTCTGGAACATTCAGGCCTTTAACGAACTTGGCTACGTTAGAATTCTTATCCAACACACCGCCCGAACGGCCACCATACGCATTTGGAATCAAGAAAGTAATATTCTCTCCCACGCCTTGCGACCAACCGTAAGCATATTCTTTGGTAAGACCAGATTCTGTGCCACCACCATTTTCCGAACTCGTCAAATTGGCTTTGCCACGCGTAGTCAACTGGCTGTATTCGTAGGTCGGGAAAAGTACCGTGGCATTCACGAGCACCGCAACAAGCACCGCGCCCAACTGCACCGCAGTAGATTGTGCAAATTGCTTTAACTTTTTGTCGCGAATGGCGTAATAAACCTCAAAACCGACTAACACCAATAAAGTGATGAAAAGATAATAGGTAACTTGTATGTGATTGGTGCGAATCTCTAACGCCATGAAAAGCGCCAACAAGGAGCCGCCCCAGAGCCACGAACCGCGATAACACAAAATGATGGACGCAATAATCGGCGCGATGTAAGCAATTGCGTAAGCCTTGTTCATGTGGCCCGCCTCGATATAAATCATATTGTACGACGAGAAAGCCAGTGCAACGGCACCGACCGCGGCTAACCAAGGTTTGAGCCGGAGTACACTAAACAATAGATATCCACCTAAAAGATAGAGCAATAAAATGTCTGCTGGTGGAGGAAATACCGCGCGCAGCGCTTTAGAAATATAAGTCGTGACGTTGGCTTCGTGCCCTAACCAGATTTGGTAAACAGGCATACCGCCAAACATCGAGTTCGTCCACAAAGGTGCTTTCCCATCTTTTGCTTTGAAGTCAAACATCTCCTTTTGGCCACCAGCTGCTTGCACGACGTCCGACTGAGCTAATGTTTTGCCCTGCCAAACCGGCGTGAAATAGAAAAAGACGAGTAAGACGAGTATCGCTATAATTGTGAGGTGGGAGGCATTCTCCTTAAACCAATTTTTCATGCGCGCTTTTGGATTAATTATCGATTAAGGGTCAAAAATATATAAATATTTTAAAATACAAGGAAGTATTTCCAGCTATTCCCCCTTACGAATCAAGCGCATAATATCCATCATTTCTCCGAAAAGCACCAACACATCGCCTTCTTGCAGCATCGTATCAGACTTGGCGATCCCAGTAGCTTCTCGTTTAAGCCGATTTTGACCGAGCGCGGTGCCGATCTGATCACGCAGTGTGGTGAGCACAATGACTTTATATTTGTTGGTCAAATTCGCTTCTTGCAAGGTTAGGCCAACGTACTTAGCCGGCACTTTCGTTTCGATAATGCTGTATCTGTCGGATACTTGAAAGGAATCGACAATATCTATATTGTCTAGCCGCATGGCCAATCGTGTGGCTGCCTCTTCCTCGGGCATCACATATTCTGCGATATCCATCGCTTCCAGAACCGTTTTTTGCAGATCAGAAATAACCCGCCCGATGATGCGCTTTACCTGAAGTTGCTTGAGCAAAGCGGTCGTTAATATAGAAGCTCCACCATCTTCACCAATCCCCACAATCACCGCATCGCTATCTTTAAGTGGTAATGATCGTACTGATTCACGATCCGTAGTATCCAGACAAACCGTGTGGGTGATGCGATCTTTAAATTGCTCTACCAAAGTCAATTTTACATCTACGCCAATCACTTCATGTCCCATCTCCGTGAGCCGTATGGCCAATGATCTTCCAAAATGTCCGAGTCCTAATACGATGTACTTCATTAAAATAACAGCTTTTCTGATGGGTAAATATAATTCTTCTTAGACGAGTCTTTGATAAATGCAACCAAAAGCGTCAGCATGCCGACTCGACCAACAAACATGGTCGTCATGACCACAAGCTTGCCCGCCGAGCTCAGCTCGGTAGTAATGCCCAAACTCAGACCAGAGGTAGTATACGCTGAAATGGATTCAAACAATAAGGCGGTCGTATCAAGATCGCCATCCGTCACATTGAGAAAAATAAAGCAGAGCAAAATGCAAAGTATGGAGAGCAATATGATGGCAAAAGCTTTGCTCACTGATTCTGGCAAGATGCGTCGACCAAAAATTTCGATAGATTCTTTCCCTCGTGCGAGCGACACGACATTGAGCAATGCTACCGCAATAGTCGTTACCTTCACGCCGCCGCCCGTAGAGCCGGGCGAAGATCCGATCCACATCAATGTTACCGACATGATTAAGGTCGGCATAGACAACAAACCGACACCTATCGTTTCGAATCCAGCGGTCCGCGCGGAGTTCGCCATAAAGAATGCGGTAGTCATCTTTCCCCAAATACTTTCATCTGCCGCTAACGTACGCTGATATTCTAATGCAAAAAAGGATACCGTCGCTAAGACTATCACAATAACATTGCAGTACACAACAAACCTATGTGTGAATGAAAAATTGTGTGCCTTATGTATTACGCGACGACGCCTGATAAATCTATCTACAAAGCTCGTAACCATTTTCTTGGTATAGGTGTAAAAGTTGTGAATGACTCCAAAGCCCAATGTGCCACAGATAAACATACTCGACAGCACCAACTGAAATGGATAATTGAACCGGAAAACATTGCCGGACATCCCGCCATCGATCAGCGTAAATCCAGAATTACAAAATCCGGAAATAGCATGAAAAACCGCAAAGAACAAGCGGTAACCAAGATGTGGAAACTGACCAGCATCCAACGAAAAGAATAATAAGAACGCTCCGGTTGCTTCTAGTAAAAACGTGATGAAGATAATCATCAGGAGTGTTTTAATCACCTCATTCAGTTTGCTCTCTCCCAGCACTTCGCCAAACATCAATTGATTTTTGAACGAAAATCCACCCGAAAAAAAGTAACCAAAAAAGCCGGTAAAAGTCATGATGCCTAGTCCGCCAATCTGGATCAGCAGCAAGACCACAAACTGGCCGAAGAAGGAAAACTGGGTGGCAATATTCGTGACCTGCAATCCGGTAATGCATACCGCGCTAGTCGACATAAAAAAGGCATCAATAAATGCCAATGGCGCGCCAACGGATGTACGTGGCAACATGAGCAATACCGTACCCAGTAAAATGAGGGCTAAAAAGCTATTGACAAATAAAATAGTGGGATTGAAATATAACTTGTCTAAAAACAGGCTATTTTTAGACAATTGCGTTAAGAAAACAAGAGCTACAGCAAGAAAAGCCCATTCATCGCGTGCAAAATCTACTTCGCCATCCCAATCAACATGCCGCACAAAAATAACATAGAGCATATAAACACTCAGAAAGATACTGGAAAAGTGCGTCGCATTAATTGTTTTTAGCACGAATACACTGGCAATAAGACGAATAAATTCTAGAAAAAAAAGGGCATAGAATAGGCCAATCGATGATTGGCCAAGCATATTCGCCCAGAAAAGATCTTGAACAAAACCGATATGCAACAAGATGATCGCCGTACAAAAAAAGCTTAGATAAAATTGAATGCTATCTAAAGCCTGTGCCTTATACCTAACAATATATTGGAGTAGTTCAGACATAGGTATTTCCCGAACAGAACCTCTATTTACACGCCGTTACTCGAAGTCAGAATCTGCGGCTTGCCACCCGTTACTAATATCGTATGCTCATGCTGTGCCATGTAACCACCTTTGTTTCCGACCATCGTCCAACCATCTTTCAAGGTCACCGCTTCCGACGAATCTGTTGAGATAAATGTCTCAATAGCTACGGTCGTGTTTTTCTTAAATCTCTCGCGGTTGAATCGGTCCCGAAAGTTAGCAATCTCGTGCGGTGCTTCATGCAGGCTTCTACCTACACCATGTCCCGTCAGGTTTTTAATCACGCGATATCCCCTACTTTTTGCTGATTTCTCCATTAACTCGCCCACATCTGAAATGCGCACACCGCTGCTGATCTGTGCAATAGCTTCGTGTAGTATTTCGCGAGAAGCTTGTAATAAATTATCGTGCTCCGATGGGACATTGCCAACTACGAATGAGCTGCCATTGTCAGACCAAAATCCATTCAATTCGGCCGAAACGTCAATATTAATCAATTGTCCTTCTTGCAGAATACGCTGATCGGACGGGATACCGTGACAAAATTCTTTGTCTACGCTGATGCAAGTCCAACCTGGGAAACCGTAGGTTTTGAATGGGGCAGATGCTGCACCATACGATTCGAGAATATCTCGCCCATGGTTGTCTAATGTTTTGGTAGACATCCCTGGCGCTGCAAAAGCAATCATCTCTTTCAAAGTAAGAGCGACCACTTCGCTAATCTTTTTCATCCCATTCAGCTCCTGCTCATTCGTTATCGACATAGGTTGCTATTTTGATTTTTCCTTTTTTTCTTCTTTTTTATTATCCGCCTCATCCTTGTCCTTTTTACTAAACAAGCCTTTGATGAATCCACCGGTTCTCTGCGCAGCACCTTTTACCCCCGTTGCAGCTTCTTGTGATTTGCGTCCTGCCTGCGTTAATTTAGCTTCACGCTCTGCACTAATTCCCGCTGTTTGTTTGATACCATCTAGCAAACTCTGCCACAATGTCTTCCAGAACGAATGCGTAGGATCTCTTTTATACTCCACAGTACCTTTGTGGTACACTTCGTTCGCGTCTGGATTACTATCATTGATGATGATCTGATTCACTAGAAAGGATAGAATACCTTTGCTGGATCGCTTGCCTTCCTCATCTTTGCTACCCAATATCTTGATCTTCAAATCATCGTAATCGAAACGAAAATCACCCCAGTTCCGGTAATCTGTTCCGGCCATATCAAAGCTCACTTTTCGAATATTGCCTGAACTAATCTCTACATTTACCAACGGCTTTATAATACGGTTGAATGCCGTTGCTTTCATCGCGCCCAAGCTACCTTTGTACGTATGCGCGCCATTCTTGCTCAACATATCAAAGCCAAAGATAACATGTATATTGCCCGAATTCATAATCTTCGCGCGAAGATCGGCTCGCATAAACTTATCTTTCTGCAATATAGTAGTGTCGTTAGTCACATTGGTAACTACACCCGTCGCATTATTAAAGGTGATAATACCCTCTTGATTATATTTCTTACTGGTCTCTCCGTACAAGACATCAATATTTTCTATATATACCGTATCCACTTGTACAGCTTGCTTAAGCTTCATAATCTGCTGATGGGGCGAATTCCCGATTTGTGATTTGGGCGTAGATGGATAGCGCAGATCCATGTATAATGATACAGAGCCATTCTTGAGCTTCGCTTCACGAGCGTAGATTTTCTGATCGTCAATCAAGCGCGCAATATCCAAACCTTCGAAGCTCAGACTGTCTACCATCATGATCGCCATGGTGGTTTTCTTCCCTTTCTTTCTGAAAAACTCACTTTTACTCATTCGCGGAGCGAATGAAACCTTGCTCACAAATAAACTGCGATTTTGAGTATTCAACTGGAGATGATCGAACTTGGCCCGATGAAAACCATCTGGCAAATCGTATTCAAATCCTGGCAAGGATAAGTCCACTAGCTTCGTATAAAATAGTCTGGAAGAATCTTGTTCGGAATGCTCATCGATCAATACGTCTCTAATGTGCAACTGCACGCTATCCAACTCCATGGTCGATCGCTTTCCGTTCGAAATTTTTGTATGACTAAATTTCACATTTGTGAAGTCTATCTTATCGACCGCAATCGACGAAAGGTCATCCTTGATCTGTTCGTACAACGTTTTCGGTTGCTCATTTTTGACCGTATCATTATAGGCATGTGGCTGGCTAATCATATGCACTTTGGGCGTCGCCAATTCAATAGAACTGATGCTCAACTTTTTATTAAGCAAAAGGTTCATCAAACCAAAACGACGAATCTTCAATTCATCCAACGCGATATGAAAACGATTATCCGGCGCCTTTTCTGCGGTCATCAACTGTTCGTATACGGCACTATCAGGCACCAATACCGCATTTTTCAACGTCACGTTTCCGAGCACCACATTGAGATCTAGCTCATCGTATTCCAGCGTATATAGGCCATCCGACGATTCGGAAATAATTTCTTTTAATTTACCTTCTAAGATAGGCTTATAGTTATTACTGAGATACCAAGCGGCTCCCAGCACAATCACGAGTATCGCACCAACTATACCAATGATCCACTTCCAAATAGGTTTCATAAATTGTATTTGATCAAATTTACTAACTAAGTCTTCTGCTTAACAAAGGAATTGAATCTATGTTTTTCTTGTAGAAATTTATTTTACAGCTTGTTAATGTCGCGAATCTTCATTGTGATAGATGCTTAGATAACTTTCGTAACGCGACAAGTCAATTTTCTCCTCTTCTACGGCTTCCATCACGGCACAGCCAGGCTCATTAATGTGTCTGCAATTATTGAATCGGCACTGATTCATCAGCGCACGCATTTCCGGAAAGAAATGCGAAAGCTCCTGTGGTTCGATATCTACCACACCCAATTCACGAATTCCTGGTGTATCGATGAGGCTACCACCAAAAGGCAAATCGAGCATCTCGGCAAAGGTGGTGGTATGTTTGCCTTTGTCGGACCAAGCAGAGATTTGTCCGGTTTTCAGATTAACATCAGGAATCAAGGCATTAATCAAGGTCGATTTACCGACACCAGAATGACCAGAAACGAGACTAATCTTGTCTTGCAGCAGCTCGTGAAGCGACGTGAGATTCGTACCTTCTAAAGCAGAAACTTCCAAACAGGTATAACCAATATTCGTATAAATGGATTTGTAGTCGTGCAGAATTTCCAATCCTTCGGCACTAAAAAGATCTAATTTATTAAACACCAACACGGCGGGTATGCTATATGCTTCTGCTGTGACCAGAAACCGATCAATAAAACCCATGGAAGTTGGCGGCGAAGCCAACGTGACCACCAGCAATGCTTGATCTAAATTGGCACCGATAATCTGCGTTTGCTTAGAAAGGTTGATGGAGCGACGAATAATATAATTCTTTCGCGGCTCTAGTGTCGTAATCACCGCATATCCTTCTTCTTGCTCTAGCTCGATCGTAACGCGATCTCCTACTGCAATCGGATTGGTAGTTTTGATACCTTTAATACGAAACTTTCCCTTGATACGACATTCGTAGCGCTCGTTATCCTCACCGAGTACCTGATACCAACTTCCTGTAGATTTCGTTACCAGACCTTTTAAAACACCTCGATTTATCATTTCGCTCTATACTACGTTATTCTTTATCATGCGTACTCCCACAACAGATCAGGTATGCCATCCGATGGTTTGTCGCTTTTTTAATCTGCTTATACAAAGTTACGAAAAGCGATGTAAGAAAGATTGCCTTATCGGCAAATATCCGTTTCTGCACCGCATAGATGCGGATATTCGAACGTGCCAATTATCCGCCCCAACCCACGGTTCTAATAAAATAAAAAGTATATTTGCTACGCTTCGAATTTTTAAAAATCTAGTATGAGCTCCTCAAATAATAGCGATAAAAAACTGTTTCTTCTTGATGGCATGGCGCTGATTTACCGCTCCTATTTTGCGTTAAACAAAGTCCCCCGTCTTACTTCTTACGGTCTGAACACGGGTGCGATCATGGGGTTTACCAACACCTTGTTAGAAGTGTTGAAGAATCAGCAACCTTCGCACATTGCGGTCGTATTCGATACGGAAGCTCCGACGCAGCGTCATCTGGATTTTGAAGCATACAAAGCGCAACGCGAGAAAATGCCAGAGGATTTGGCCGCTTCTATTCCTTATATTTTTCGCCTTATAGAAGGTTTTGATATCCCTATTATCACCAAAGATGGTTACGAAGCCGACGATATCATTGGTACGCTAGCTAAGCGTGCAGAGCAAAGTGGCTTTACCGTGTACTGCATGACGCCCGATAAAGATTTTGGCCAGCTCGTGTCCGATAATATTTTTATCTACAAACCTGCTCGCATGGGCAATGGCGCAGAGGTGCTTGGTGTACCTGAAATTTTAGAAAAATGGGAAATAACCGATCCTTTACAAGTGATCGATATTTTGGGCCTTTGGGGTGATGCGGTGGATAACATTCCGGGAATACCAGGAATCGGCGAAAAAACGGCCAAGAAACTGATCCAAGAATATAAAAGCATCGAAGGACTAATTGCCAACACCGATAAATTAAAAGGCAAACAGAAAGAGAATGTAGAGAATTTTGCGGAGCAAGGTTTGGTTTCTAAAAAATTGGCTACCATTTTACTCGATGTGCCAACGGAATTGGATGAAGCTGCCTTACTATACACGGCACCAAATAAGGAGCTGCTAGAACCATTATTTGCAGAGCTTGAATTTAGAACGCTAGGAAAGCGGGTTTTTGGTGATGATTTCACGATTACGGACGCCGATGGCAAAAAGTCCAGCGGACAGATGGATCTCTTTAGCGCAGCCAAATCTGGATTTCCAGCTATGCCTACCGCAGGATCTGAACCGACCGTGGCAGAGCATAGTATTCATACGATAGCACACACGTATCATCTGGCGGATACGCCAGAGAAAAAAGCGGACTTGGTGCAACTATTATCCAAGAGCAAGGAATTTGCTTTTGATACAGAAACGACTGGTCTCGATGCGCTTTCTGCCGAGATCGTAGGTATGTCATTCGCTCTGGAAAAAGGCATCGCTTATTACGTACCTACGCCAGCGAATAGAGATGAAGCATTAGCCGTGATTGCGCCATTCAAGGCGGTGCTCGAAGATCCATCCATTAGTAAAATCGGACAAAATATAAAATATGATATTTTGTTGCTGTCGCGATACGATGTGCACCTTCGTGGAGAATTGTTTGACACGATGTTGGCGCATTATCTCATCGATCCAGATACGCGCCACGGCATGGATGTGCTAGCCGAAACGTATTTGAGCTACACGCCGGTATCTATCACCGAGCTCATCGGTGCTAAAGGCAAGAAACAAGGATCGATGCGCGATGTAGAGATCGAGAAAATAAAAGAATATGCCAGCGAGGATGCCGATATCACACTGCAACTCAAGGAGATTTTTGAACCGCTATTGCAAGATAGTGCCACCGAGAAATTGGCAAGGGAAGTCGAGTTTCCTTTGGTGTATGTGCTATCCTCGATCGAGCAAAATGGTGTCAAGATCGATGTAGATACATTGAAAACTATTTCGAAAGGTTTGGAGAAAGAGGTGGCCAAAATAGAGGCTTCGATCTACGAAAAAGCGGGCATTACGTTCAACATTGCATCACCAAAACAGCTTGGAGAAGTGCTGTTCGATAAACTACAACTAGACCCGAAAGCAAAGAAAACAAAAACCGGTCAATATAAGACGGGCGAAGACGTGTTGTTAGCTTTGGCCGATAAATCGGATATCGTCCAGGATATCCTGGACTTCCGGCAGATGCAAAAGCTAAAATCTACCTATGTAGATGCTTTACCAACACTGATTAATGCAGAAACAGGGCTGATTCACACCTCGTACAATCAGGCGGTTGCTGCAACTGGCCGCTTGAGTTCGACAAATCCAAATCTGCAAAACATTCCTATCCGTACCGAGCGCGGTCGCGAAGTGCGCAAGGCTTTCATTCCGCGCAATGCGGATCACGTCTTGCTTTCTGCCGATTATTCGCAGATTGAACTGCGCCTGATGGCCGAACTCAGTAAAGATGCCAACATGATGGAAGCATTTCAAAAGAATCAAGATATCCACCGCGCTACGGCGGCCCGCGTATATGGAATTGCACTAGAAGATGTCACCTCCGATCAACGTCGTAATGCCAAAGCGGTTAATTTCGGGATTATCTACGGGCAGTCGGCTTTTGGCCTTTCGCAAAACTTGAAGATTTCTAGAAAAGAAGCGGCCGAGATCATCGATCAATATTTTGCACAATACAGCGGTATCCGCGACTATATGTCCAAAACGATTGAGACGGCCAAAGAAAATGGTTATGTAGAAACAATTCTGAAACGCAGACGTTATTTACGAGATATCAACTCGGCAAATATGACCGTGCGCGGCTTCGCCGAACGCAACGCGATTAATGCGCCTATTCAAGGTTCTGCCGCAGATATGATTAAAGTCGCCATGATCCATATCCATCAGGATATTTTGGAAAAAGGCTTAAAAGGAAAGATGATCATGCAGGTACATGATGAGTTGGTGTTTGATGTTCCGAAGTCTGAAGTGGGCGCATTTAAAGAAATCATCAGTCACCGAATGAAGACTGCGATCACCATGGAAGTTCCGTTGGAAGTAGAGATCGGCGAAGGAAGCAATTGGTTAGAAGCACATTAGCATTTCATATTTTAAAATGAAACATAAGAACACATTTACATTACTTGTATTCTGTCTATCGATATTGGCGACTTTGTCTACAGCGACTGCACAAGATTCGATCAGCAATGTCTTTTTCGAGCGGATCGATGCCGATGAAGTTCATTTCTTTTATGACCAAAACTACTTTTTGGTGGATAAAAACTGTGAGTTCAAATCTATTGAACGACGTGCAGGGTTTGATCGCGCGACCAATAAATTCGACGGCAAATTTGCTGATTACAGTGCAGATGGAACTCTTTTATTGACAGGTGCATACACACAAGGTGCAAAACATGGTGCTTTCGTTGCTTATCATCCGAATCGGCAAATAAAATGGGAAGTAACGTTTAAAGACAACCAACCGGGCGGCTTTTGGAATTACTATTATCCTGATGGTAAACCCTTCTTGAGCGTTTCTTTTTCTGATTCTACTACGCGCATTGTATCGCAATGGGATCGCCGTGGAAGATTAAGCGTGAAGCAGGGCGATGGCCGATATGAATTTCGCAATCCAATAGACGGATTTTCTGAATATGGATTTGGCTTCTATTCAATGAGCGGCCGCATCAAAGATGGTTTACCGAATGGCGCGTGGAACGTTCACTTTGAAAATCCAGAAGCGAAACAAAAAGAATTTGCAGCCGAGGAATATTATCGAGATGGCGTTTTGCTACGAGGTTATGACGCATTCAAAGACGCCGAATATACTACGCCAGTGTATGGAATTTTGCCTTACGACAACTTCTATCGGGCAGAAACTTTGGTCTTTAAACAATGCACCTACGATGATTTTACTGGATTTACCGTTTATCTCGCAGAATATCTGCGCACTTCTTTCCAATTAGTGCAGATGGAAAATCCAACGACGACAGATTTTGCCTTTGAAGTTCGTGTGCGTAAAGATGGCACCCCACGTGGTACCAAGATTGTGAAACCACTACCCAACGAAATAAACGACGGCTTTAAAAAAGTAGTCGAAACGATTCCATTTTATGTCCCATCCTTTAAAGATGGAGAATACATTGATGATACGATCACGGTATACGGCACCATGTCTATGGCGCTCGATAAAAGCCTACAATTCCAGACGAATCGCATTGAACGAAAATTGGAGCACGAATAATTAGACAAAAAGATTACTTTTGCGGGAATTAATCAGATATCAACATGAAATTTCATAAAGAAGGATACACCAGTTTAGCTTTAGTCATTCTCTTTTGTTTTATTGTGAATGCCGTAGCCAACTATTACGACGCCAATACGTACGTTAAATGGTTCTTCTACCTGTTATCTGCATTTCTAACCCTCACTATTCTACAATTCTTTCGTAGTCCGACACGCACTATAGTACAGTCTGCAAATACAATTCTTTGTCCAGCAGACGGCAAGGTGGTTGTGATTGAAGAAACTGAAGAGAACGAATATTTCAAAGACCGTCGTTTGCAGGTTTCTATCTTTATGTCGCCGGTAAACGTACATATCAACAGAAGCCCGATCTCTGGATTGGTTTCATTCTTTAAATATCATCCCGGCAAATTTTTGGTCGCATGGCATCCCAAATCCTCTTCGGATAATGAGCGTACGACCATTGTAGTAAAGCAAGAGAATGGTGTAGAAGTTCTTTTTAGACAAATTGCTGGGGCTCTAGCGCGCAGAATTGTCTGGTATGTGAATGAAGGCGATCAAGTGGAACAAGGTACCGAGTTTGGCTTTATCAAATTTGGTTCTCGTGTCGATCTTTTTCTGCCCATTGGCACGCAGATCGATGTCAAGATTGGTGATAAGGTCGTCGGCGGCAAAACGACTTTAGCGCGCCTTTAACAATTCCTTAATAAAGCATTTGTATATTTGGGTTTTATAAACTCAAAAAAGTCCTTATGACCTTTAGACAGATATCCTTCTTTGTCTCATTCTCCTTTGCATGTGTCATTTTGGGTATCCTGTTGTATTTCATGCCAGAGTGGAAGCGTCCCGCGACCATAGCTACAGCCGTATTTGTGGCAAGCTACCTGATTATCAGCACCGTGCTGGAGCGCTCTATCAACGATCGAATCCATAATCTGTATAAACTGATTACCAACCTCAAGTTGGGTAAAGATCTGAAGGAGGCGCTTGGCCCTTATCGCCCAGAAAATCCGATTGCCGAGGCCGAACAGGAAGTATCTGCTTGGGCCAACCAAAAAATGTCGGAGATCGGCCGACTGAAAGAACAGGCCAAGTTTAGAAAAGAATTTCTTTCTAATACATTACACGAATTCAAAACCCCACTTTTTGCAGTACAGGGATACATCGAAACGTTGCAAGACGGCGTGATGGAAGAAGATCCTGACATGGCGTTGAACTTCCTTGCGAAAGCTTCCAGAAATATCGACCGACTAAGCTATCTTATTAGTGATCTTGATGAAATTGCCAAATTAGAATCTGGCGCCGTCGTACTCAATATCGAACGTTTCGATATCAATGACCTCATCAACGATACAATCGAATACTTAGAGGATAAGTCAAAAAGTAGCGCCATATCGCTGAAGATGGCCAACAAGTCTACACAACAGATCTTTGTGAAGGCCGACAAAAAGAAAATTCAGCAAGTCTTAATCAATTTAGTGGAAAATTCCATCAAATACGGAAACCAAGGTGGTACGACAACCATCAAAACCAGCCCGCTATTTGAGCAGATATTAGTTGAAGTGACCGACAATGGCCATGGTATTGAGGAGAAAAATTTAGCTCGTGTATTTGAGCGATTTTATCGGACAGACAAAAGTCGATCCCGTGATATTGGTGGTTCTGGATTAGGCCTATCCATTGTAAAACACATTGTAGAAGCGCATCAGCAAAGTGTACATGTACGCAGTACAGAGGGAATTGGGACAACCTTTTCATTTACACTGCAAAAGGCAAAATTGACTAACGGATAAAAACAAAGAAACTTAACATTAACTTAACATTAGCTACATACTTTTGTAGGCTTAAACATCACATCATATGGCATTAGGTAATATCTTCAATTTTTTCGTTCCTAAGGACAAAAAATTCTTTCCTCTTTTCGAGCAAGCAGGCTCTAACCTGATCGAAATGGCTAAGGTTCTCAATGAATCTGTCAATACTACAGACAAAGTACTGCGTAAGACGTTGACAAAGAAAATCGAAGATCTAGAGCATCGTGGAGACGATATCACGCATCAAATCCATTTGGAACTGGGCAAAAACTTTATTACCCCGTTCGATCGTGAGGATATTCACTCTTTAGCAAGTTCATTAGACGATGTGGCCGATTATATTCATGGAGCCTCTAACCGGATGGATTTGTATAAAGTAGAAAACCCAACACAAGCCATGAAAGAATTGGCCGAATTGCTGATCGAAGCAACAGAGCATGTGGCCAAAGCGGTATATGAATTAAAAGACATCAAAAACGTCAGAAATATTACAGACTCTTGTGTACGCATCAATAGCGTAGAGAATAAAGCTGATTACATTTTTGAAAAAGCGGTAGCCGAGTTATTTGAATTCGAGAAAGACGCCATCATCCTAATCAAGCACAAAGAGATCTTGTCTTCGATGGAGACGGCCACAGACAAATGCGAGGATGTATCCAATGTATTGGAGAGTATATTAGTTAAAAACGCGTAATTAGCAGAGCGTACTTTACAAAGAAAACAAATAGTACATGATTACTACATTACTTGTCGTCGTTGTCATATTAGCAATCGCGTTTGATTATATCAACGGGTTTCATGATGCCGCGAACTCTATCGCAACCATCGTTTCGACGAAAGTGTTAACGCCTTTCGTAGCAGTACTGTGGGCAGCCCTATTTAATTTTGCCGCCTACTTTTATTTTACAGATCACAAGGTAGCTAATACCATTGCGAAAACCGTCTTAGAAGAATACATCACGCTGGAAGTGATTTTCGCTGGTTTGGTAGCGGCCATATCTTGGAATTTATTTACGTGGTATTATGGTATTCCCTCTAGTTCATCGCACACCTTAATTGGCGGTTTTGCAGGTTCGGGTATGGCATTCGCCCTTATTCAAGGTGCGAATCCTTTAGATGCCGTAAACTTAGGTGCTACTGCGAAGATCATTTCCTTTATCGTGCTTGCCCCTGTAATTGGTATGACGATCTCTATCATCATTACCTTAATAATTATTAATCTGGCCAAAAAGTCAAGACCAGCAGTCGCCTCGAAATGGTTTAAGATATTTCAATTGATATCTTCTGGTGCTTTGAGCTTCGCCCACGGTGGTAATGATGCACAAAAGGTGATGGGTATTATCGCTACGGCGCTGATCGCTCAACAGGTGATTCCGAATTTTGAGTCCATGCCAGAATGGGTGCCGTTATCGTGTTATGTGGCCATTGCTGCAGGTACGATGAGCGGCGGGTGGAAGATTGTAAAAACCATGGGTACGAAAATTACTAAGGTAACACCATTAGAAGGTGTTAGTGCGGAAAGTGCTGGTGCATTGACATTAGGTATTACAGAGCATTTCGGTATTCCTGCTTCTACCACACACACCATTACTGGTGCGATCATTGGTGTTGGCGTGGTAAAACGCGTTTCTGCAGTTCGCTGGGGTGTTACCATCAGCCTTTTGTGGGCTTGGGTTCTTACTATTCCAGTTAGTGCGGTATTAGGAGGAATCACTTTTGCGATCATCCATTACATCGTTTAGAATAGTCGAAAAAAATATTTGCTCCATTTAGAAGAAATTTTTCTTTTAAAATTTGGAAACATCGTTTGTATTAACGTATTTTTACGGCACAATACCCATAGGATAGAATTTTACAAATTCACAGATGCAAAAAAAAGTTTTGGCATCGTTCTTGTAAGAGAGATGATCAATTGGGATTAAATAGAAACAATTAAAAATTCAATAACCTTAAAAACAAGAGTATGAACTATTCTACAATTAAAAAAACAGCTGTTGCAGCTTCTTTAGTAGCCGCTTTCGGTTTTGCTGAAGTTGCTCAGGCTCAACAACCAACTGTATTCGGTGGAAGATCTCAATACAGAACTTGGTCTATCGGTGTTCACGGTGGTATCACTGCACCTAACGTTTTGACTGGCGGATCTAACGCTTTCGGTCAAAAAGTTGGTTACTTCCAAAACAGTGTTGGTGAGTACTATGGTTTGACTATCCGTAAACAATTCTCTCACCTATTCGGTTTAGAATTGGAAGGTAACCGTGGTCGTATCAAAACTTTCAATGCTGATGCTTCTGGCCCTGCTATCGAGAATGGCTTAGGAGCTCGTTCTGCTGAGGTTAACGTTGACTGGTCTGGTAGCTTGAACGGTGTATTCCAATTGGGTACTATCGACTTCATGCGCAGAGAAAACGCAGTAAACTTCTACGCTAAAGTAGGTTTGGGAGTATTGGCATCTAATCCAGTACAATTCGCAAACAACGACTTTTCAGGTGCTGAAGTTTATAACAACGAAGGAAACTGGGGTTCTGAAATCTTCGGAGATCGTGAATCTACAGGAGATCGTAAAAACAAACTTTCTGGATTCATTCCAGTAGGTGTTGGTGCGAAATTCAAATTATCTGAAGTTGTTGCCTTGAACTTAGGTTACACCATGAACTTCACGGATGATAACAGATTCTACGGACCAGCTCGTACTGACTACAAAGGAAAATTCTCTACAGTTACTGGTGGTTTAGAGTTCACTCTAGGTTCACGCGACAAAGAGAACTTGACTTTTGCTAACCCAGTTGCGGCTCTTTACGATGAGTTGAAAGACAACACGTTGAGAAACGAAGTTGAAGCTTTGAAACAACGCGTATCTACTTTAGAAGGTACTGTTGATCAATTGAGCAAAGACTCTGATGGTGACGGTGTATCTGATAAATTTGACAAATGTCCTAACACTCCTGCTGGAACTCAAGTAGATGGTGCTGGATGTCCAATCAAATTCCCAGAGCCACAAGTTATCAACAACGTAGCGACAGGTTCTTACGCAGCTCCAATTCAATTCGAATTTGATAGCTCTGTATTGAAAACTGAATCTTACTCTACTCTTGATAGATTAGCGAAAGAACTACGTGATACTAACGGATCTGTAAAATTAGATGGTTATGCATCTGCTGAAGGTAACGAAGCATACAACCAAAACCTTTCTAAAGATCGTGCTAACGCGGTAAGACAGTACTTAGTAAATGCAGGTGTTGCTGCTGCTAAAGTAACTGCAGAAGGTAAAGGCGAGTCTAACCCAGTAGCGTCTAACGATACTGAAGCTGGTCGCGTTCAAAACCGTCGTGTTGAGATCAAAAAATAATCATACGAAAGTATAATTATCAACATAAGAAAGCCGACTCTTGCGAGTCGGCTTTTCTGTTTTCTATTATTTCCAACATTAAACAAAATGACTCGTTTACAGTCTAATGTGTAAATGTGGAAAACAATCGGGATAATTTGAGCCCGAAAACGTTTATCTTCATTTCAACGCAACGGATTAACGTTGCTTTGTCAACCATTAGGAGATACTGTACTATGGAAGAAAATTTTGACTTCGGATCGCCCGAAGAACAGAAGCACTCAGTGGATCGGTATGAGGAAATGCTTCGCAACGAAGATCAGTACTTCTTTGACACGATTGCTTTTGAAGGAATCATTGAATATTACATCGGGAAAAATGATCCTGTAAAAGCGTTGCAAGTCGCAGAGTTTGCCCTGAACCAACATCCTTTCGAGACCAACTTCTTTATTCGCAAAGCGCAATTGCTACTCAGTATGCAACAGCTTTCGCTTGCGCTAGAAGCATTGGAAAAAGCGGAGTTATTAGAGCCATCCGAATCAGAAATTTACCTGATCAAAGGAGCGGTATTTGCTTCTTACGGTGACTCTGCAAGAGCGGAAGAAAACTTCTACCGTGCGCTGGAACTCAGTGATTCTAAAGACGACATCTATTTTCAAATTGGACAGATGCATCAATCAAATAATGATTTGTCTAAAGCTATTCAGTTTTTCAAAAAAACATTGAGCCTCAATAATGAAAATTCTGATGCCCTCTACGCGATTGCAGAATGTTACGATCGACTAGAGCGCTTAGAAGAAAGTATTTCCTTTTATCAAAAATACATTGATAGTGACCCCTATTCTTTCGTGGCTTGGTACAACTTAGGTAATGCCTTCCATCATTTAGGGAAATTCGAAGAAGCCATTGATGCGTACGACTACGCGATATTAATACAGGAGAAGTTTTCTCCAGCCTATCTGGACAAAGGCAATGCCTTGATTAATATGGAGCGTTATCGGGAAGCTATAGATGTGTTCAAGCATACGTTTGAATTCGAAAGTCCGCGTGCCGAAACCTTTTGTGCCATTGGAGAGTGCTATGAGAAACTCGACAAAATGACGAAAGCACGGGAGTATTATGAAAAATCAGTCAAACTGGATACGCTACACGCCGATGCTTGGTTTGGGATTGGCGTAACGCTTGATTCTGAAGGTCGATATTTTGAATCGCTTTATTACTACAAGAAAGCGTTAGAAATAGACGAGGAAAATCCAGACTTCTGGTTTGCAATCGCGGATGCACGTTACAAGCTGCATCAGATCGAAGAATCGGAATATGCTTATTCTCGCGTCGTAGAACTAAATCCTACGGATGCCGAAGCTTGGCTAGATTATTCTTCGCTATTATTTGAGCAGGGAAAACTGGAAGCGGCAATTGAATCCATGGCTGAAGGTATCAAATGCAATCCGGATGAAGCTTTGTTGTATTATCGTACGGTGGCGTATCTTATTGCAAATGGAAATTTGAATGAAGCGCTAAACTTCTTGGATATCGCCCTGACCAAAGATCCGGATAAAGCGTACGTGATATTCGAATACTTACCACAGTTGGAAGGCAACCAAGTCATTTTAGAATTAATAAAGAAATACACCGGATAAGATCCTTTTATATATGAAGAAGCTTGGCCTGATTGGCTATCCTTTGGGGCATTCTTTCTCCAAGAAGTATTATGTGGAGAAGATGGAAAAGGAAAATATTGTGGGAATAGATTACGATTTGTATCCTATCCCGAACATCGAAGATTTTCCGAATCTATATACGGAAGAAAATACGGATTTTGTTGGTTGCAACGTAACTATTCCGTACAAGCAGACAGTGATGCCATACTTGCATGAATTATCGGAGGAAGCTAGGGACATTGGCGCAGTAAACTGCATCACGATACAGCATCTACCGGCAGGTCAAAAGAAGCTAGTCGGTTACAATACAGATGCATATGGATTTGAGGAATCTTTAAAAAAATATTGGAATTCAGAAAAACATCGTAAGGCTTTGGTGTTGGGCAATGGAGGAGCCGCCAAAGCGGTGCTATATGTACTGAGAAAACTTGGCGTCGTCACGCAGCTAGTGAGCAGAACCAAATCGGACTCCGCTATTAGCTACGATGAATTATCGATAGAAATGATCGCCGAACATCGTTTGATTATCAATTGCACGCCTCTGGGTACGTTCCCACATGTAGAAGCTTGTCCTCCTATTCCTTATTATGCTATCGGAAAAGATCACTACCTCTACGACTTGATTTATAATCCGGAGGAAACACTTTTCTTAAAGCAAGGACGCAAACAAGGAGCTGTAACCAAAAATGGTTTGGAGATGCTGATCCTACAAGCAGATAAGAATTGGGAGATTTGGCAGCAGGCGAAATAGTTTCTATTTTTGAAGATGATAGCAATCGAAACCCTTACTTACAATCCTTATCAAGAGAATACGTACGTTCTTTACAATGAGCAGAAAGACTGTATTATTGTAGATCCGGGTATGCACAACAGGCAGGAAGAACAACACTTTCTATCTTTCATCAGTAATAATGGACTTAAGCCGATTTTGCTATTGAACACACACTGCCATGTGGATCATGTCTTGGGCAACAAATTTGTGTATGACAACTTTGGGTTACTGGCGCAATTTCATGAAGGCGAAATCCCTGTTTTGCTAGAAGTGCAGAATTATGCACCACAGATGGGTTTTAATTACGACGCGGCACCGATTGCTGAGCGATTTCTATCCGATAAGGATATCATTGCGTTGGGAGATGAAACTTTGGAAGCTATTTTAGCACCTGGTCATTCACCTGCACACCTTTGCTTCTATTCTGCTAAGCATAATTTTTTGATCGGCGGCGATGTCTTATTTCGCAATAGCATTGGCCGCACGGATCTTCCCGGAGGAAACCATGCGCAACTATTGCAAAGTATTCAAGAAAGAATTTACAGCTTGCCTGATGAGACGACGGTTTATCCTGGCCACGGCCCGACTACTACAATCGGCTTTGAAAAGACCTCAAACCCTTTCATCCAAGGTTAATTCATGAAGTTGCCTTTATTCTTCGCGAAGCGATATCTCTTTTCCAAAAAGTCTGTAAACGCTATCAATATCATTTCTTCTATTAGCGTAGTGGGAGTGCTCGTGAGTAGTGCCGCTTTGGTTATTGTACTTTCCTTCTACAATGGCATGGAGCAGTTTATCTTATCACAGTACAGCGTGTTCTCACCCGATCTGCGTATTGAGCCCACAGCTGGAAAAGTATTCGATGCCGAGGGTGCTATTTTTAAAGAGCTGCGCTCGAATGATGATATCAAATCATATAGCGAAATTCTGGAAGATCGCGTGCTGGTGCAATATGGCAATCAACAATTTGTAGGCCGAATCAAAGGCGTGGAACAAGAAAGTTTGCACACGCAGGCAACGGAAGAGATGTTGTTGTTTGGCGACTTTAAGGTACAAGCAGACAGTACTAATTTCGCCATTATAGGTGCTCAGGTACAAACCAATTTACAGATTTCTTACAAGGAGTTTGATAATGCTATTGCATTATACATTCCGAAGAAAAACATCAATCCACAGGTGAGTAACCTCAACCCAATGGATGAGATTAACGTAAGAAGGATCACACCAACAGGTGTTATGAAATTCCAACCGGGCTTTGACGACCTTGTCATTACCTCACTAAGCTTTGCAAAAGACTTGTTAAGTGAACCAAACCGTGTGTCAGCTATTGAACTTTTCTTACAAGATCCGGCTGGTGTCAATAAAGTACAGCGATCCATACAGAAAGAGTTGGGCGAAGACTTCATCGTCAAAAATCGCCAGCAGCAAAACCCTACCTTATATAAAACAGTTAGTTCGGAAAAGTGGATTGTATTCTTTATCGTGACCATCATTGGCGTAATCGCCATCTTTAATATCATCGGTTCATTGACCATGTTAGTGATCGATAAGAAAAAGGATATTCAAGTTTTGAAAAGCTTTGGGGCAGATGCTAGCCTTATTCAGCGCATATTTTTCTTTGAAGGTATTCTTATTGCACTGCTGGGCAGCGTAATTGGTATTGGGCTGGGAATTGCTTTTTGTTTGTTACAGATCAAATACGGATTTGTACGTACTGGCGGACAGACCCTTTTTGATGCTTATCCTGTGGAGGTACGTTATATGGACTTTGCACTGATCTTTTTTACCGTGATGCTTTCTTCTATACTGATTTCGTATGCTGCATCAAAATTAAGCATCAAGCGATTTGGATCGGTAGGAATACACGAAGAATAGCTAGTATTTTAAGCGTTTTCTGCTAAAATCACCATTTTTTATCTGGTTGATAAAGCTTCCCCAAGCAAATGGGTTTAGAAATGGTGTTGTAGCATTTTGCCGCATACCCGAATTGTTCATCTGCACATGGTTCATTCGCCCATCAAAGCTCTGCATCTCTTCTGGACTGCGTGGCAAAATCGCAGAAATCGCTGCTAAAGCTTCTGGAGTGAGATTTCTACGCGCGTTTAAATGTTCGTCCATTGTTCCATTTAGGCTTAAAAAAGCCATGGTAAACTCTTCTACACTCGCCCATGGAAGCGGCGGACCAATCGAGACAATAGGAAGCTCTTCCACCAAACTTTCCATTTCAATATTGAGGCTATATTTATCCCCAGAAATGTCATTTGGTACAGTAATTTTCATCGGCTTATAACCTATGGACGAAAAGGCGATTACATCTCCCTTGTGTGCTACGAATGTAAAATAACCTTCGTGGTTGGCAATAAATAATTGATTCCCAAAGCTAGAATTAATGATGGTTACATAAGGCACTTCAATCGTCGTACCTGTAGCTGTAATTACGCCGGAAAATTGCACAATCTCTCTCTTCTGCGCATAAGCAAAAGAACCTGTCAGCACACAGATACAAACTAATAAAAATGGAAGCCCTTTAATCATATGCACAAAAATAAACAATCACCATAGGTAGTGTTGTTAAAATGTGTTAATCAGGTCTATAGCGGGAAACGATAAATTAATTAGGTGTGGTCGCGTTTGGATCGTCCATATCAGTTAGATTAACCGCCTCAACAGAAACAATCTCCGGAACAGCCTTTTTAATAGCCTGCTCCAAACCTGCTTTAAATGTCATGATACTCATGGCGCAATTAGCACATGCACCCAATAATTTCAGCTTCACAACATTATCTGCAGTAATCTCTTCCACACTCACATTCCCCCCGTCTGTTTCTAGATAAGGTCTGATGGTATCTAATGCCTGCTCAACTCGCTCGTGTAAAGTCATTTTACTATTAACTATTATAATTATGGTATAAAGATAGTCAATTTTATCTAAACAGCTACGTATCGGTGGTTTAATAAAACACTGTAATGACTAAAGTTTTTACGGAGTTAAAGAATGTTAAATAGGTGATACCTAAATGCTTTGTGTACTTTATTAAATTACCTTAGATTCGAAAAATAAATTGATTATTAGTACGAATTGAAGTATATTTGCAAAATGTTTTCACATAAACGTATCTGGTTTTTTTGTCTCGGCACGGTGCTGGTATTGGGTCTTGGTGCTTGTAAAAGTCGCTTTGAGAGGTTGCGTGCCAGTAACAATATCCAGATGAAGTACCTAGAAGCGGTCAAGTATTATGAAGCTGGAAAGTATTCAAAGGCTTCCATACTTTTTACCGACTTACTAAACAAATATCGGGCAAGTGCGGAGGCGGAAGATTTGAGTTACTACTCGGCGTATACCGCATACCGTATGAAGGATTACATATCAGCTCGATATCACTTTAAGACATTTGCGCAGAATTATCCCAACAGCGCACGCGCTGAAGAATGTCGCTTTATGTCGGCATATTGCTTTTACATTGATTCGCCACGCACGAATTTGGATCAAGAAAACACGTATAAAGCCATTGATGAGCTACAGTTATTCGTGAATTTATATCCGGAATCTGAGCGCGGCGAAGAAGCGTCTGATTTAATTCAAAACCTTCGTAATAAGTTAGAGAAAAAAGCTTTCGATAATGCCAAATTGTATTACAACATGGCACAACCAGCAGACTTTAGAGCAGCCGTTATCGCTTTCGAAAGTATGCTCAGACAGTATCCTGACACCAAGTATGCAGAAGAGGCTGAGTATTTGATCGTTCGCTCTCAGTACATGTTTGCTGAGCATAGTGCTTTCTTCCGCCAAGAAGCGCGTTACAATGATGCTATCGATTATTATCAGAGTTTCATCCAAAACTATCCTGAGAGCAAATACGTCAAAGAGCTCGAAACATTACGTCAAAGCGCTGAACGCAAAATCGTTCTTGCAGTCAAACAGACTGATCAAATGAACGAGGCTAGAAAAAAACATGAAGAGGAGCTTGGTATAGCAGGCGGTCCGGATGCCGCTAGCGCCAACGAAGCACAATAAAATAATAACAACACGAAAATACGATCAAACTATGAGTCATAATTCATCAACTGTCCCTAATACTACCGTTACTCGCGATTTACGCGATTTGGATACCGGTACTGATAACATCTATGAGTCTATCGTAGTGATAAGCAAACGTGCTAATCAGATTTCAGTAGATATCAAAGAAGAGTTGAGCGGTAAGCTAGCAGAGTTTGCAACTAGTAGCGACAACCTAGAAGAAGTATTTGAAAACAGAGAGCAAATTGAGATCTCGAAGCACTATGAGCGTTTACCAAAACCAAGTTTGGTAGCGATAGACGACTTTTTGCACGATAAAGTGTACTTCAGAAATCCTGCTAAAGAGCAAGAATAATTTCATGTCTTCTTTGCAGGGCAAAAATATTGTATTGGGCGTATGCGGCAGTATTGCCGCATACAAATCTGCCCTTATTGTCCGATTACTGATCCACGAAGGCGCTTCCGTACGTGTGATTATGACCCCTGATGCCACCGAGTTTATCACTCCGCTCACGCTGGCTACCTTATCCAAGCAATCTGTTCTTGTTGAATATTTCGATCGGAAAACCGGAGAATGGAGCAATCATGTGCAGATTGGTCTTGATGCAGACTTGCTATTAATCGCGCCTGCTTCGGCCAATACACTGGCCAAAATGGCAAATGGCCTTTGCGACAATCTGCTCACCGCGGTCTATCTTTCCGCAAAATGCCCAGTTTACATTGCTCCCGCAATGGATCTCGACATGTGGAAACATCCCGCAACTAAACGCAATATTTCACTACTTCAATCGTACGGCAATCAGATTATCCCTCCGGGCAATGGAGAATTGGCCAGCGGACTTTCGGGCGAAGGAAGATTGGCCGAACCAGAAGACATCATTGATTTCTTACAAAAACAGCAATCAACCGAACAGCACAGAGGCGACAAGCCCTTCACCAATCTTAAGGCTTTAGTCACTGCTGGACCAACCTATGAAGCGATCGATCCAGTACGATTCATCGGCAATCACTCCAGTGGCAAAATGGGTTACGCTATCGCCAAACGATTACGCGATTTAGGTGCAGCCGTTACCTTAGTTTCTGGTCCATCGCATGAGATCGTACCACAAGGTGTAGATATTATAAAAGTGCGCTCGGCAGCCGAGATGTTGGCCGCCTGTCAGGATCACTTTGCATCTTCTGAAATTGTGGTGATGAGCGCCGCCGTGGCCGACTATACGCCCAACGAATACGCAGATCAAAAGATCAAGAAAAAAGAGGATGCATTCTCGCTTTCGCTCAAACGCACCACGGATATCTTAGCGACCTTGGGTCAGCAAAAAACGGATCAACAAACTTTGGTCGGATTTGCTTTGGAAACCAATGATGAATTGGCCAATGCAAAAGGCAAATTAGCCCGCAAAAATCTAGATTTCATTGTCTTGAATTCTACTAATGATGCTGGAGCAGGATTTTCAACAGACACCAACCACATTACTATCATCGAAAGAAATGGAAAGGAACATCGTTACGAGCTGAAGAGCAAAGATGCCGTAGCGTCCGATATTTGTGTGCGCATCCTAGCGCACCGCAATTCCCTATAAGTTCGAGATTCGCAACTCTTTGGGGTAATAGTTGTTGATTCGACTGGGCATTGCCTTAATCCACCCGAGATTCACGCCTTGATATCGCACTAATAACCAACCTATCTTTCCAGAATCATTTACAGTTGCATCCAGATTTTCTTTGCGAAGAAATTGCAACGCCGTTTCTCGATCTAGTTCTACCCCAGCAATATCTGTACGCACGCGTGTGCTCAATGCTAAATCATGCGAAGGTATTAGTTCACGCCCTGTCCATTTCCCCAGCCGCGTTCCTGCATTCTTTAAGTACAACATCTTCTGTATAGCTTCCAGCTCTACTTCATACTTTTTAGGAAAAGCATGTAGCTGATCGTTGTGCAGAAAACCATACAGCCCTTCATCATCGATCCATTTGCGCAACTCATCTTTGGGGGCATTATTTTTCTCTGATTTGATCTTCTTTCTACTGAAAGTCGACTGCTCGCCTTTCTTTTGCAGAATGGCAAAGAAAAAGCCTTCGCCCTTTACCTCGTGTGGGTAAAAACGATATCCAGACACATCGTCTGCTTTTGTTGTGGTAATTCCCCATTCCGCAGGCGGAACAAGAGATATCGAGATCAAATCAAATTCTTCTATCAACCAATGGACTATCGCCTCATTCTCTTCGCGAGAATAAGAGCAGGTAGAATAAAAAAGGTAGCCATCTGTTTTTAAACCAACTATTGTATCTGCCAAGATTCTTCGTTGTCGGTCTGCGCAGAGCTTCACATTCGCTTCCGACCATTCATCGATCGCGTCGTGATCTTTGCGAAACATACCCGAGCCAGAGCAAGGCGCATCCACAACCAACAAATCAAAGAAACCAGGTAAGCGCCCAAAAGATACCGGATCATTATTGGTAACTACCACATTCACGCCGCCCCACTTCATGCTATTTTCTTCTAGAATATTGGCGCGCGCTTTAATGATTTCATTAGAAACCAGCAAAGAATCTTCAGAAAGGTACGATTGTAGTAAGGTAGATTTACCGCCTGGTGCCGCACACAAATCTAATGCAACGAGTCGCGCGCTATCTAACCCGAGCGATTGTATCGCAAAGGCCAAAAACATGGAACTTGCTTCCTGCGAATAGTAAGCCCCTGCGTGGTAAAGAGGATCTAAGGTATAGATCGGTCTTTTATCCAAAAAATAACCAAGATCGCACCATGGCACGCGCTCCGAAATCGACAAAATGGATGTAGGATCGGACAATTTTGCTGGGTTTACCCGAATGGAGGAGATTTTCTGTTCATTTTCATGCACCTTTAGAAAAGCTTGCATATTAAACTCAGGCTCTTCATTTAACCGATTGATCAGCTCGTTGGGCAGGAAGTTACTCATACATCAAAGTTAGGATAAAAAACACAAATCATAAATATTGACCTATCTTTGCCTAATGAAGCATTTCAAGAAATACTACACCTTAGCAGCTACACCGGAAGAAGTTTATCTAGCCCTCACAACAGAAACCACCATACGACTGTGGACGGGTGACATCGTAACGATTGATGCACGACCAAATGGTGAATTTTCTATGTGGGACGGCGCTATTACCGGGCGGTTTCTAGAACTAATCCCTGCCGAAAAGATTGTACAAGAATGGTATTTCGGCGAGCAAGATGATCAATCAGTTGTCACCATCAAATTGCACCCGCATAAAAAAGGAACCTCACTTGAATTGCAGCATGCCAACATTCCCGAAGATGCTTACGACGACATTGTAGACGGCTGGAATGATGTGTATATGCGGAGCTTAGTGGAGTTTTACAACGACGACGATACTATCTAGCTTCGTTGATCGTCTCGTACACCGCATCTTGTATGCGGCTACGAATGTTGAGGTCATACAATTTGTTGGACACGTCAGGATATACCCGATTGGACAGGAATATATATACCAATTGATTCTTTGGATCGATCCACACACAAGTACCCGTAAAGCCTGTGTGTCCGTAAACTGACTCATTCACCAATTGAGAAGGATACGCCTTGCTGGCATCCATATCATAGCGATCGAATCCTAATCCGCGCCGACTAGTGAGTGATTGCCGCGAAGTAAATAAGTCGACCGTCGCTGGCTGGAAATAGCGCACGCCGCCATAAGTTCCCCGATTTAATAACATTTGCCCATAAATGGCGAGATCATTGGCAGAAGCAAACAAACCAGCGTGGCCTGCTACGCCATTCGCCATCGCTGCACCTTGATCATGCACATAGCCCTGCAACAACTCCTTGCGAAAAGTGGTATCATTTTCCGTAGGAATTAGACGATTTTTAGGAAAGCGCTTTCTCGGATTGTAGCCCGTTGTTTGCATACCAATTCGGCTGTACAGCCATTTTTGTAGATATGGTTCTATTCCTTCATTCGTCACCTTTTCGGCCACTTCTTTCATGGCATACATGCTAATGTCTGAATAGACATATTTACCAGCATCCTTGATGGGCGAAGCCAGCATTTTGGGCCACATCACTTGTTCATAATATCCGTTGCGGAGAAAAGCGTGATCGGCCATTTGCACACCATGCGTAACTGAAGCTTCGCGCTGCACATCTCCCGGTTTAAGATCACGATAGAAAGGAATGTAAGGCTCAAAACCACCTTCATGCAATAGCACCGTTCGTATGCTCGTTTTTGCTTTTTTGCTCCGGCGCGCTGCCGGCAGATAAAATCCCAAAGTGCTATCCAACTGCACCTGCTTCGTTTCGTACAAGTGCATAATCAATGGCGTGGTGGCTGCGATTTTGGAAACGGAAGCCAGATCAAAAATATCATTTGAAGTGGTGCGCTGCGATTTATCATACGTATGATGCCCGTACGCTTTTTCTAACAACACCGCGCCATTTTTGACAATAATCACCACCATGCCTGGCGTAGCTCGCTCTTTCATCGCCTCCTCGGCAATCGCATCAATATTTTTGGTCATTTTCACCAGATCAAGCCCCCAAGATTTAACTTGGCCATCATCATATTGCAGTCGCGTTTGGGCACGTTTGTTTTTCCCAGAAGTAATCGGCAAGCCGCCAAAAACGGACATCGCCAAATCACGCTGAGCGGATGGTGTTTTAGCAGGATTACGCAGATGAATCATATTATCCGTCAATCCAGCCGGAAGATTAAAACTGCTACCTCCTATCTCACAGAATGCAATAGTTTGCCCTTTTGCTGCGTAAGTGCGCAGTTTGGATAGGATATCACTACGCAACTCACTTCGTTCGGCAACAACTAAAATAACCTGTGATTGCGTTACCACAGAGCCTAGAGCAGCAAACGAAAAGGCTGCCATCGGGGCATATCGCTCTGCTTGCCGAATAAACGCTTCGTATTTTTTGGTGGAAGGCGTAATGATCACTAAAGATTGTTTAGAAAGATCTCCAATTGGCAAAAGGTTTTTGCTGTCCGCTAATAGCTCGGTGCGATTAGTGACCGGCGGTTCGTTAGCAGCGACAGGCGCTGCGTACAAAATGACAAACACAAATCCCAAAAGGACAGATAATAGCTTAAGAATGGAGGAAATCGTGCGGCTGCTTTTCATGGCGGTACTATTTGCTGATCGTGTTAACCAAGATAAGCATAATGCCTAATTTTGCGCCATTGCATTTCAAGGCATTTTTATCTATGTTTGACTAGATGCCTGAATCAATCGATCATAAAACTGTTTTTTCCTTACTCGAGGTTTCTCGAAGTATCCAAAAAACTATCAGCGATCGCTACCAGAGCCTTTATTGGATCAAGGCGGAGATGAATAAGCTCAACCATTATTCTCATTCCGGGCACGCTTATCCAGAATTGGTGGAAAAGAAAGGCGGCAAGGTGGTCGCCGAAATGCGTTCCATTTTATGGAAATCTGACTTTGCACGCATTAACAAGCAATTTTTGGAGTTGTTGCAAGAACCGCTGCGCGATGGGATCACGATTTTGTTTCAGGCAGGGATTTCATACGATCCGCTTTACGGTTTCAGTTTACGTATCGTAGACATTGATCCAGCTTTCGTGTTGGGCGAGCTAGAGAAGGAGAAAAAAGAAAGTCTGCGCCGCCTACAAGTCGAAGGTGTATTTCATCTCAATAAGCATCTTAAACTAGCTCGGTTACCCAAGCGATTGGCCATTATTTCGGTAGAAACCAGTAAAGGCTTGTCGGATTTCAACAAAATCATTAATCAGAATCCGTGGGGATATCGGTTGGAAATGTCCTTATTTCCGGCCTTATTACAGGGCGATAAATCCATTCCTTCGATCATTGCGCAATTGGCCAATATTGCTGAGCGCGCAGAATCATACGACGCGGTCGCTATTATCCGGGGTGGTGGTGGCGAGGTTGGCCTTTCGAGCTACAACAATTATCAGTTGGCGAGAGCGATTTGTATTTTCCCTTTACCAGTGCTTACAGGCATTGGGCACTCTACCAACGAAACGATTTCTGAATTAGTTTCATATAAAAATGCCATTACGCCAAGCGAGTTGGCCGATTTTCTGTTACACCGTTTTCACGACTTTGCGATCCCCCTCGATCAATTAGTCACACGAACAATAGATGGAGCATTACGGAGATTTGAATACGAAAAAGATGCGCTCAAACAAATCTCGAAAGCCTTGAATTGGCAGAGCAAACAGCCTTTGCAAAGACACCGATTGCTCTTAGAAGATATCCAACACCGCTTGGCGCGTGCCAGCACACAGAAAATCCGCGAACAGCATACGACTTTGCAGCACATCTCGCAGCTGATCCAACTATCGGATCCAAAGCGCCTGCTCCAACGTGGATTTAGCATTACGCGGATTAATGGCAAAGCGGTACAAAGCACAAAAGATCTGCAAGTTGGCGATGTGATCGCAACCCAAGTGCTGGACGGACATTTTACGAGTACCATAAACGACATGACTCATGGAGAATAACTATACGTATGAAGATGCTTTTGCGGAGTTGCAACAGATCGTGGTAGATATGGAATCTGGCGATATTGATATCGACAGCCTTTCCGAAAAGATCAGACGCGCTTCTGAACTGATTGCGGTATGTAGAGCGAAACTCACTCGTAGCGAGGACGAAGTACAGCAATTGATCGCCAAATTGGCCGATGACCAAACGGAAAGCCAAGAGGACTAACTAGTGGATATTACTTAGTTTTTGTGTAATTTTGCGATCTATGCAAAAGAAGTCTGCGCACGATGCGAAATCACACATTTTAATCAAGGGAGCCCGGGTCAATAACTTAAAAAATATTGATGTCGATATCCCGAAAAATAAGCTGGTTGTCATTACTGGAATGTCTGGTTCTGGTAAATCCTCGCTAGCTTTTGATACGCTGTACGCAGATGGGCAAAGACGTTATGTCGAAAGTCTTTCGTCTTACGCGCGCCAATTTATGGGTCGGATGAATAAGCCGGAGGTAGATTACATCAAAGGCATTGCACCAGCGATCGCCATTGAGCAAAAAGTCATCACCAGCAATCCGAGATCTACGGTAGGTACGTCCACAGAAATATACGATTACCTAAAATTATTGTTTGCTCGGATCGGACACACTTTTTCGCCGGTATCTGGCCGCGAAGTGACTAAAGATTCGGTGACTTCCATTGTTTCTGATTTGACGAGCCGTGCTAATGACAGCACCTTTACCATTTTTTGTCCGCTCATTCCCCTAAATGGCCGTAAGCTAAAGGAGGAATTATCCGTCTTACTTCAAAAAGGTTTTGTACGTGTCTTTTACAAAGACGCCATGCACAAGATCGAAGCGCTACTGGAAGATAGCAGCATCCGCAATGCTGCCTTTGGCTCGGAAGATGTAGAAATCGTGATCGATCGCATCCGCTGGGATGGCGAAGAAGATACGGTAAACCGGATGGCAGATTCGATACAAACGGCTTTTTTTGAAGGAAAGGGCAATTGTATTGTAGATATTGATGGCACGCGCCAAACCTATTCAGACAAATTCGAACTGGACGGCATTACCTTCGAAGAGCCTTCGCCAAACTTCTTCAGTTTCAATAATCCGTATGGAGCTTGTAAGCGATGTGAGGGTTACGGGAAAGTCATTGGCATTGATCCAGACCTAGTCGTTCCCGACAAAAGTAAATCGGTCTACGACGGTGCTATTGCCCCTTGGCGCGGCGAAAAAATGAGCGTGTGGCTCGATGCCTTGGTAAAAACAGCCTTAAAATTCGATTTCCCGATTCACCGCTCGTACAACGAGCTTACCAAAGCGCAGCAAGAAGTGCTCTGGACGGGGAATAAGCATTTTCGAGGATTAAACGATTTCTTCAAAGAACTCGAAGAGCAGACGTATAAAATTCAATATCGGGTCATGCTTTCGCGCTACCGCGGAAAGACAGATTGCCCAGAATGCCACGGTTCGCGCCTGCGCAAAGACGCAACCTACGTGAAGATCGCAGACAGATCCATTACCGATATCGTGTTGCTACCGATCGATGAGGCCTTAGTATTTTTTGATCGGCTTTCCCTTTCCGATCAGGAACAAAAGATCGCGAAACGCTTGCTGGAAGAGATCGGTAACCGCATCAAATTTTTGTGCGATGTAGGTTTAAGATACCTCACGTTGAACCGATTGAGCAATAGCTTGTCTGGTGGAGAATCACAGCGCATTAACTTGGCTACTTCCTTAGGGAGTTCGCTTGTAGGATCTATTTACGTGTTGGATGAGCCGAGTATCGGTTTACACCCGCGCGATACGCAACGTCTAATCAGCGTCTTGAAATCGCTGCGCGATGTCGGAAATACCGTGATCGTCGTAGAACACGAGCAGGAAATGATGGAAGCAGCGGATTACCTGATCGATATTGGTCCGGAAGCCGGAATAAATGGTGGCGAACTGGTATTTGCCGGTAATTATGACCAGATTATCAGCGATAAGAAAAGTCTGACAGGACAATACCTGAGTGGCAGCATGGCTATTCCAGTTCCTGCGGCACGCCGCAAATGGAATGATGCTATCCGCATTTTGGGTGCGCGCGAGAATAATTTACAAGGTATTAACGTCGAATTTCCATTGCATGTATTTACGGTAGTAACCGGCGTATCAGGCTCGGGTAAAACGTCTTTGGTAAAGCGTATCCTATACCCTGCTTTACAAAAAAACTTAGGAAATTATTCTGGAGATCAGACTGGTTTATTTGACGCCATTGAAGGCGATATCGAACGTATCGAGCAAGTGGAAATGGTAGACCAAAATCCAATTGGCCGATCTTCACGCTCTAATCCGGTGACGTATGTAAAAGCTTGGGACGAAGTACGCGCTTTGTATGCTGGTCTTCCAGCAGCAAAAGCGGGCGGTCTGAAACCAGCAGCTTTCTCCTTCAACGTAGAAGGTGGCCGATGTGATGTCTGCCAAGGAGATGGAGAAGTAAAGATCGAAATGCAATTCATGGCCGATATCGTTTTGCCTTGCGAAGCTTGTAGTGGTAAACGCTTCAAGCAACATGTATTGGATGTGCGCTATCAGGAGAAAGATGTATCGGAGGTATTGGAACTGAGCGTCGATGAAGCCTTGGTGTTTTTTGCTGATCAACCCAAAGTGATTGCTAAACTGCAACCATTACAAGATGTGGGTTTGGGTTATGTAAAACTAGGGCAATCTTCGAGTACACTTTCGGGCGGCGAGGCACAGCGGATCAAGCTAGCGTCGTTCCTGATCAAGGGCAACAATAGCAAGAAGACCTTATTTATCTTTGATGAGCCAACCACTGGTTTGCACTTCCACGATATTCTGAAATTATTAAAATCCTTTGATGCGCTAATTGCGCTGGGCAATAGTATCTTAGTGATTGAGCACAATATGGACATGATCAAATCAGCCGATTGGGTGATAGACATCGGCCCAGAAGGTGGTCAGCTAGGTGGAGAATTGGTTTTTGCAGGTACGCCCGAACAATTGGTGAATTGCAAAAAATCGTACACAGGTCAATTCCTAAAGGATCATTTGCCGAAGGCATAAGTGGATAACACGATGCAAACGGATATTTTTTCGTAATTTTGGACAAATATTAGATTATCTGAGCTGCTATGCTATCGAAGAAAACAAAATACGCTATTAAGGCACTCATGCTTTTAGGAAGAAATTACGGGAAGGATCCAATGCAAATCGTCAAGATTGCTGATGAGGAACGTATTCCTAAAAAATTCCTAGAGCAAATCTTATTGGAGATGCGTAATGCGGGCATGTTGTATTCCAAAAAGGGTGCTGGTGGTGGCTATAGCTTGAATAAGTCTCCAGAAGATATTTACTTATCTCAAGTCATGCGTTTGATTGACGGACCGATCGCTTTGCTACCTTGTGTTAGTCTTAACTTTTATCGTTCTTGCGACGAATGTATGGAAGAGCGCGTTTGTGGCATTCGCGATACATTCACCGATGTGCGCAATGCCATGCTACAGATTTTGAATGATACCAGCATTGCCGCCCTGATTAACAAAGAAAAAGAATTAGACCTTCACGTTCCCGAAGAAAAGCAATAATACAGAGCCTCACGAAAGAGCAACCTACAATACTTCCATTAGTTTCTCGAAAGCCATTCCGCGCGAACCTTTCAACAGAATAAAGCTTTCAGCTAATTGTTGCTCGCGCAGAAATACCGCCGCTTCCTCGGTCGTGGCGAAGAAATGATCTGTCCTATTGTCTTGTTGAAAGAATGCTTTCCCTACAAAAATTCTCAAATCTGCTAGGATGGTTTCGGCTTGTCGAATCACAGTAAGATGCTCTGTAGCACTCTCCGCTCCCATCTCAAACATATCACCCAGAATAATTACTTTTCGATCGGCCGTCACGACTTTCATATTCTCTAACGCTGCCGCCATACTGCTGGCATTCGCGTTGTAAAAATCAGCGATCACGGTATTGCGTGCTGTTTTGGTGACTTGCGAACGATTGTTTTGTGGCGTATATTTTTCCACACCTGCATTGATTTGATCGGCAGACAAACCAAGGCTGAGGCCGATCGCGATAGCCGCGAGGATATTCTCGGTATTATACGAACCGGTCAACTTCGTAGAGATAGACTGGTAAGTACCGCGATTCACCCTCCATTCGATCTGCAAATAAGGATCTGCGGTTGATAGCTTGCCAGATACATCATACTCTTCCGATGCGCCGTATCGAATTACTTGATTAAAATGCTTGCCATTGGCCATGCTCAGCAAATGTGTATTGTCTGCCTGAATAAACAAGGTGCCTTGATGATCTGCCAAATAAGTATACAGTTCTCCTTTGGCCGTTTTCACACCTTCGAAAGAACCGAATCCTTCCAAATGTGCTTTCCCGACATTGGTAATTAAACCCATCGTAGGTTGCGCTAATCCGGATAACAGAGCAATCTCTCCAACATGATTCGCGCCCATTTCAATAATCGCGACTTCGACCTCAGAGCCGATACTCAAAAGCGTTAACGGCACACCAATATGATTATTTAAGTTGCCTTTTGTGGCCAATGTCTGGTATTTCTCGCTGAGCACCGCGTAGATTAGTTCCTTGGTCGTGGTCTTACCATTGGTGCCTGTAATACCGATCACTGGGATATCCAGCTGTTGACGATGATGCTTGGCCAGATGTTGTAATGTCGTGAGCACGTCATCCACCAGAATATACTGCGTATCGTTTTCTTGATAAGCGACTTCATCGATCACGACATATTTGGCGCCGCTGGCTAGTGCCTGCTTGGCAAAAGTATTGCCATTGAAGTTCCCCCCTTTTAAGGCGAAAAATATGGAATCTTGGCTAATCTGCCGTGTATCGATACTGACTTGAGGAAATTGCTGATATATCTGGTAGAGTTGTTCGATCTGCATGACTCGGTTCATTTGGAACAAAAATAACTAAAAAACCGATGCGTTCTATGCATGGAATATCTCTGCAATCATACATCGCGCGCTGCCACCGCCATACTTCTCAATCGTGTACAATGGCGTCTGCACTAACTCACCCTGTGCGGCCAGTTTTTCCTTTTGTGCATCGGTAAAATGCTTATACGCTTGCTCACTCATCACGATCAACGGATCAGCGTCTGTTTTAGTACGCAATTCTAAAATGTTGCCACAAAAATGATTCATCTGCTCCTCGCTAATTTCAATAATTTCCCGACCGCTTTCCTCCAGCGATTGGCGTACTGTTTTACGCTGAGCAGTATCTCTAATCGAATCCAGACAAATCACGGCAAACGTGGTACCAACTGTCATCATCACATTGGTGTGATAGATCGGCAATGGATCGCCATCCACCTGTTGAAATGCTTCAAATACTACCGCCGTATAATGAAGATCTTCGCAAAAGCGATCTACTAAAGCGGGATTAGCCCGTGGTGATAAGGAACAATAAGCTACGCTATTGATCCGATCTAAGACCAAAACGCCGGTGCTTTCTAAATAGTAATGCTGATCTTCATAAATGGAATAATCGATAATCTGATCGTAGGGCAAGCCTTCTTTTTGCAATGTCCCGAGTACATTAAGGTTACGTTCCAGCCGACGATTTTCGGCATACATGGGGTACAACACAGCTTTGCTCCCATGAAAGGAAATCACATTGTTGGGAAAGATGCTGTCCGGCGTATCCCATTTACCGCTATCTTCAACGACAACGACGCGCACATCATTATTTTGCAATAGCTGCACCATCGCATTGAACTCCGTCAAAGCCAATGCTTGCGTATTATCTCTCGTGTCTTCTGCGGTCTGAAAATAATTATTGACCGCGGTATCTTCATTTTTGCGAAATTGAGATGGTCGCACCATCAAGATCGTATCGGTAGTTTGTTTCATCCTTTAATCTCTATAAAGTGGTAAGGTAGAACAGCGGAGCAAACCTTCTTGTTTGCCAATTTCGTGATAAGGTATTTCTTCTACGTGCAGTCCTTGTAAGCGCAACCAATGGTTTAGCCGCGTGAATTGTCTTTCGGAAACTACCACCTCCGGCGAGATAGAAAACACATTGGAAAACATCTGATACATCTCATCAGCCGTGATCTGGAAAATATTTTCTAGGCCAAATAGATCAACCAAAAACTGATATTCTGCGGGATTCCGAAATCCACCTTCATAAATGATAGCCATATCCTTACCGACCGGTTGAAAGCAACAATCCAAGTGCAGCGCATTGCCACGCGCATCAGTCATCGACTTCACCAAATCAAAAGCTTTTACTTTCTTCTGCGGGAAAAGATCTTGCATAAAAGCGATCGCTGCCGTATTGGTTCGTGCGGTATTGTACTGACTATAATCTTCACCGGTATAGGTTCCAATCAGGAGATAATCATTCCACACTAAGACGTCACCACCCTCAATATGTACATCTTCTGGCGGAAAAACCAAGTTCTGCGGATTAATCTGTTCCACAATTCCTTGAATCGCTTTCCATTCATCTGCCCGATCGGGCAGTATGTTCGCTTTCACGAACACGTCATCCACCACAAAACCGATATCTCTGGTAAAAATCTGATTCATATTTTCTACCAGATTAGGACGTAGAACTTCGACATCGTATTTTTCCAGCACACGTTGAAAGGCACTGAGCTCGTGCACCATATCGGCTTCTGCGGGATAAGTTCCTGCGCGAATATGTTCCAGCGATTTGGGATCATAAGCTTCGGCTTCTGTAGGTGTCGGCCCATTAGAATCCGTTCGACCCAAAATTACCGAGCGCAATCGGTTCGTTTCATTGTGTATAGCAAGCTTTAACATACTTTCTAGTTAGGGGATCCATCTCGCTTAAATTTACGCAATTATTTTGAGCCTTTGGGTAGCGATACCTGAACAGTTTACGTTTCAAAAACAGTTAACTCCCAAAAAATCAAAATTATGAAGAGAAGTAAAATCATTTTGTTTTCGTGTGTGATCCTCCTACTTTCATGTTCTAAAGATGAATGGATCAGCAATCCAGAAGGTTTAGAAGCAGAGATCAGTTTGGCTGCGGGTATGTGCGGTACGACTAAACTTATAAAGATAAATAAAGATCGCACCAGTAAATCTGTACCCCAAAATAGCTGTGTGACTCTGCAGGCAGAAAAAGTACAACAAACGGATGAAGTAGTTTTCGAGAAACTGAACTCTTTTGTAAAAAAACTTGATCTTCAGAAAACTCCTATTCAGGAATGTTGGCGTTGCGTCGATGGAGCCGATTACATCTTGAAGCTCCGAAATGGGTCGAATAGTATAGAACACAGCATCTCATTAAACACCGACGATAAAGTTCGCCGCGAATTCATCGAATTTTTAGAATCCTTGTAGTGTTTTTTGTCTTTGAGCTGTTTGGTACGTGGTACTTAAATATGTTTTAAGTAGACTAATATACTGTTCATAATAAATGAATTACAAGGCTCTTTTTTCGTCGATAAAAATCGTAATTTTGCCCCATCAAAAGGTTCATAAAATAGCATCGCGCTACAAGCAAGCGAAATAGATGCTAGAACAGTGTAAATGAAAAAGTTAAGGGCAATAATGAGCAACATATTTTACAGCGAAAAATTTGAAGATCGTCACAATGGTCCCCGGGCCTCTGAGGTAGACGAGATGTTAAACTTTCTAGGGGTATCGTCTTTAGACGAGCTAATCGAGCAAACCGTGCCTGCTCCTATTCGGAGAAAAGAGCTGCGTTTGCCTGCTCCATTAAGTGAAGTCGCTTATCTAGAACGCGTCAATCAGATCGCCGAAAAAAACAAGGTTTTCAAATCATTTATCGGACAGGGTTATTACAATGTCGTGCTTCCAGGAGTTATTCAGCGTAATGTGTTTGAAAATCCAGGATGGTACACGCAATACACGCCCTACCAAGCGGAGATCGCACAAGGGCGTTTGCAGGCATTGTTAAATTTCCAGACGATGGTTTCTGACTTGACCGGTTTAGAAATCGTAAATGCTTCTTTGTTAGACGAGGCGACTGCGGCTGCAGAAGCGATGTTTATGTTGTTCAATGCACGCAAGAATAAAGAGGCGCGTACTTTCTTGGTAAGCTCAGACATTTTTCCACAAACATTAGACGTCTTACACACCCGTGCTTTACCGTTTGGCGTCGAGATCAGAACAACTGACGTATCTGAAAACGACCTGAAAGAAGATGTATTTGCTATATTTTTACAATATCCCGCAGCTAGTGGTTCTGTTTCTGATTACCGCGAACTAGTTAGCGCGGCTAGCGAAAAAGGCATTACCACGGCGGTAGCAGCAGATTTGATGTCGCTGGCTCTTTTGACGCCTCCGGGCGAATGGGGCGCTGATGTCGTTGTAGGCAATAGCCAACGTTTTGGTGTACCAATGGGTTTTGGCGGTCCGCACGCGGCTTACTTTGCTACAAAAGACACGTACAAACGTTCTATTCCTGGTCGGATCATCGGAGTAACTTCTGATTCTGCTGGTAATTATGCACTTCGTATGGCTTTGCAAACACGCGAGCAACATATCCGCCGTGATAAAGCTTCCTCCAATATCTGTACTGCGCAAGCTTTGTTGGCGATCATGGCTTCTTTTTACGCCGTATACCACGGACCGCAAGGCATCAAAAATATTGCTTCAAGAATCCATGACCTAACGCGTTTGGCCGACCAAGCTATTCAAACCTTAGGATACAAACAGCTTAACAAAAACTATTTTGACACGTTGCGTTTTGAAGTTAGTGAAGCAGGCACCTTGAAAGGTGAAGCGCTAGATCACAACATCAATTTCTTCTACCAAGATCAGTTTGTGGGTATCTCTATCGACGAGACTACGACATTTGAAGACATCAAAACTATCGTAAAAGTATTTGCTAGAATAAAAGGCAAAAATGCAAATGATGTAGATGTTGAAGCAATCACAGAGCAATTGGAGCAAGCAATTCCAACTGCTTTAACGCGTGAATCGGAATACCTGACACACCCTGTGTTCAATAGCTACCACTCCGAGAGTGAGATGCTTCGTTATATCAAATCGTTGGAAGCTAAAGATCTTTCTTTGTGCCACTCCATGATTCCGTTAGGATCATGTACGATGAAGTTGAATGCGACTTCGGAAATGATTCCGGTAACCTGGGCACGTTTTGGCAGTTTGCATCCATTCGCACCAGTCGATCAGACTTCGGGTTATATGCAATTGTTGGATGAATTGAACCAATGGCTAGCCGAGATTACGGGTTTTGCCAAAATGTCTTTCCAACCAAACTCTGGTGCTCAAGGTGAATACGCTGGTCTAATGGTAATCCAAGCTTATTTAGAAAGCAAAGGACAAGGACACCGCAATATTTGTTTAATTCCAGCTTCTGCGCACGGTACCAACCCAGCTTCTGCTTCGATGGCAGGCTTAAAAGTGGTGGTTGTAAAATGCGATGAGCGAGGTAATATTGACGTAGCCGATCTAAAAGCCAGAGCGGAAGAGCACAGTGAGAACCTACATTCTTTGATGGTGACTTATCCATCTACACATGGCGTGTTCGAAGAGCCAATCATTGAGATCTGCAACACGATTCACGAACATGGCGGCCAAGTATATATGGATGGCGCCAATATGAATGCACAGGTTGGTTTGACCAGTCCGGGCTTCATTGGCGCGGATGTTTGTCACCTAAACTTGCACAAAACATTCTGTATTCCACATGGTGGTGGTGGCCCAGGCATGGGACCAATCGGCGTAGCCGAGCATTTGGCACCATTCTTACCAAATCACCGTGTCGTACCCGTTTCTGGAAAAGAAGGAATCACGGCGGTATCGGCAGCACCTTATGGATCTACTTCTATTTTGGTGATTCCACACGCATACATTGCGATGATGGGAAGCGAAGGTCTTACCAACGCAACTAAAATCGCCATCTTAAATGCGAATTATATCAAAGCACGTTTAGAAGGACATTATCCGGTATTGTATGCTGGCGCAAACGGCCGTTGTGCGCACGAGATGATTTTGGATTGTCGTAATTTCAAAAACGTGGGTATCGAGGTAGCTGACATCGCGAAACGTTTGATGGATTATAGTTTCCACGCACCAACTGTTTCATTCCCTGTAGCAGGCACCTTGATGGTAGAGCCAACAGAATCTGAATCGAAGGCAGAATTAGATCGCTTTTGCGATGCCTTGATCGCCATTCGCGCGGAGATTGCTTTGGTAGAATCTGGCGAAGTGGATGCTAAAACAAACGTGTTGAAAAACGCTCCTCACACGGCACAGGTAGTGATTGATGATGCTTGGGATCGGCCATATAGCCGTCAACAAGCTGCTTATCCGTTAGCCTATTTACGCAACAATAAGTTTTGGCCTACTGTTGGCCGAGTGAATGAGTCTCAAGGTGACCGTACCTTGATCTGTTCATGTCCTCCGATCGAAGCCTACGCTGAGCTTGAAGCGTAAGCAACTTTCAGCCAATACGAAAAAAGGATCTGACCGCACGGTCAGATCCTTTTTTGTAATGATGTAAAAAGAAATTCTGTTAGAATATTTAAAATTGGAAACCCAATCCAAATTGCCAGAATTTGTTCTTAATTGTAACTTCACGTTCATCACTGATGTTAGCTAGTCCCAATCCGTAACCAACATTGAACAACAATCCATTACTGAATCTGTAGCCAGCTAGCAAGTTTAATCCTGCATCGAAATTTTTAACACCTACGTCATTAAAGGTTCCACTATCCGATTCGCCGCCAGCACGACCAAAAGCACGTATACCATAAGCGGCATAAGGCCCGGCACCAACGAAGACATCACCACTTTCTCCAGTCGGGATGTAGTACACAAAATTGACGGGCACTTCAACATACAATAAGTTGAGTTTAACGTCTCCAAAAGCGGTTAACTCATCATCAAACTTCCCTCCTTTACCTTGCACGGAAAGACCAGGCTGGATAGATAGATTTGTAGCAATCGGTGCGTCGACAAATCCAGAGACATGAAAATTGGTGCTCGCACCTGTCGTGTAACTAATGTTGTTCGCGGAGAAAGTTAATGTTGGCACATTCAGCCCTGCTTTGATGCCATAAGAAACTTGAGATACGGCACAAAATGCTAAACCAGTACTAGCAATGATCGTTAGTAGTATTTTCTTCATATTAGTAATTTTGATCGAAGATAACAAAAATGAGCAAGTACAACAATCAGATTTCCATGAAACAGATCTCGACGCAAAAAAACTACCCGCGAAATGACTAAGTTTGCAGCATGGCGTTTGGAAAACTTTATCTTATACCTGTGCCGCTAGCAGAAGGCGCAGAAAAAGCTTCATATACAATACTACATCAGGAAGTCATTCAATCGATCGACGAGTACATCGTGGAGAGCGAAAAAACGGCACGTAAGTTTTTGAAACATGCTGGACTTAAAATTCCGCAGAGCGAATTGATTATTCACGATTATGGCAAGCATGTGCGTGATAAGGTTGATTATAATGCTTTATTTAAAGGACTGATGTCTGGCAAAGATGTAGGATTAATGTCTGATGCTGGGTGTCCCGGCGTAGCAGATCCGGGTGCATTAATCGTGGCTGAAGCGCATAAACGTGGCATATACGTTCATCCATTAGTTGGCCCCAGCTCTATCTTGCTCGCTTTGATGGGTTCTGGTTTCAATGGGCAGCAATTTAGTTTTCAAGGATATTTGCCAATTGATAAGTCGGCACGTAGTCGTAAGATCAAGGATTTGGAAGCCGAATCTGCGCGAGAGCGCATCACGCAGATTTTTATCGAAACACCATTTCGTAATGAACAGTTGTTGAGCGAGTTATTGCGCACCTGCCAACCGAAAACCCGATTGTGCATCGCTTGGAATCTTACCGGCGAGGACGAAAAGATCATCTCGCAGCCGATCTCGCGGTGGAAAACACTAGAAGGAATTGACCTCTATAAAAAACCTGCCATATTCCTCCTTTTTGCTTCATAATATCCGTAATTTTAGCTGAATTGATCTCGACTGCATTCCAGAAATGAGGTCAGCACTTACATGAACGAAACACAGATGTCCGAATTATCACCAGAATTAATTGCCGAATTGCAGCAGTTGACGATTTATGTCTTGATCGTCATCCTTTTGGTGTGGATCCTATTCGCATACAACGTCCGCAAGACATTATTATTAATTAAGCCAGAGAACCAAATCATCTTACCCAACCAAGCTTGGTTTTTGGCAGTCCCGCTATTCAATATCTTTTGGAATTTCGAGGTATCAAAACGATTGGCCTATTCCTTCAACAATGAGTTTTTTGACCGTAAAGTTGCTGTAGAAGATATGCCCACTTTGCAAATAGGAAATCGCTATGCGTGGTCGTTTCTTATTTATAACATTCCATTTTTCCCAGACTTTATCCGACTTCTGGCATTCATACTTTGCATCACCTATTTTATATCGTATTGGTATAAGATTGTACAGTTCAAGTCATTGATCCAGGAACATGAAGCTTGGAAACAAAAACAACAACCCGATGAAGATTAAAGAATTAACAAACTATCTAGAACAACTTGCTCCATTAAGCTATCAAGAGTCTTATGATAATTCGGGCTTAATCGTTGGGAATCCAAATGACGAGATACATCGTGCATTGATATCACTAGATTGCACAGAAGCTGTGGTCGAGGAAGCAATTGCCGAGGGATGCGATATCATTATTTCACATCATCCCATTGTTTTCAAAGGATTGAAACGGTTTACGGGGCAAAATTATGTGGAAAGAACTGTTATAAAAGCGATAAAGAATGGCATTGCGCTCTATGCGATACATACCAACCTAGATAATGTGTTGGGCGGCGTAAACTCCAAAATTGCCGAAAAGCTGCAGTTAGAGGCCGTTTCTATATTAGCTCCGAAAAAAAATATATTGAAAAAGCTTGCTGTGTTCGTACCGCGCACCCATGTAGAAGAAGTACGTGAAGCACTCTTTGGTGCTGGTGCTGGGCACATTGGCGAATACGATCAAGCTAGCTTCAATACAGCCGGATACGGCACGTTTAGACCGTTAGACGATGCAAATCCTACTATAGGATCGCGGGGTGAACAAGAGCGTGTAGAAGAAACGAAAATTGAAGTCGTGTATCCCGCTCACATCGAGCGCCAAGTATTGGTGACTATGTTTGCCGCTCATCCTTACGAAGAGGTGGCTTACGATATCCTGAATCTGGATAATGCCGTACAAAAAGTAGGATCAGGTGCTATTGGGAACTTACAGGAGCCGTTACCTGCTAAAGACTTCTTACGGTTTTTGAAAGATTCTTTACAGCTTTCTGTGATTCGGCATACGGCACTACCCGATCAATCGATCAGTCGCGTAGCGGTCTGTGGAGGTGCTGGCGGATTTTTGTTGCAAGATGCTATACGCTCTGGTGCAGACGTGTTTATCACGTCAGATTATAAATACCATGAGTTCTTCGATGCCGAAAATAAAATCTTGATAGCCGACGTAGGACACTATGAAAGTGAACAATTTACGCAAGAATTATTGTTGGAATTAATTCAGAAAAAATTTGTTAACTTTGCTGTCCTGTTGACTGAAACAGAGACAAATCCGATAAAGTACTTTATTTAATGGAACAAACTGTAGAACAAAAACTAAAAGCTTTATGGGCATGGCAATCGATCCATACCAAAGTTGACAAAATTCGCCAGGTAAGGGGAGAACTGCCTATTGAGGTAGCTGATCTAGAAGACGAGATCGCGGGATTGGAAACTCGCAATGAGAAGATCCGTAGTGAGCTTGACGAATTGGAAGATTCCATCGTATCACGTAAAAACATGATTAAAGACGCGCAAGCGGCTATCAAGAAATACGAAACTCAACTAAACGAAGTAAAAAATAATCGGGAATACGATGCTATTACCAAAGAGATCGAGCTGCAAGGCTTAGAGATTCAAGTATGTGAGAAGCGTATTCGCGAATCGGAATTCGAGATCACCAATAAAACTGAACTGTACGAGACTACCGAAGGAAATCTTAACTACAATAAAGGTGAGTTGGACTTGAAAAAACAAGAGCTGGAAAACATCACTTCTGAAACTCAAAAAGAAGAAGACGGACTTTTGAAAGAAGCTCAGTCTTCTGAAGATAAGATCGAAGAACGTCTTTTAAAAGTTTCGAGCAAGTTGCGAAATTCATTTCGCAATGGGCTAGCTATTGTTTCTATCGAACGAGACAGCTGCTCTGGCTGCCACAACAAAATCCCTGCACAGATGCAGTCGGAAATCAGACAACGTAAAAAGATTTTGGTATGTGAACACTGTGGACGCATACTTGTAGACGAAGAAATCGCCTCAGAAGAAGCGTAACATACAATGAGAAAATTTCCGCCCTCCAAGACAATCTTGGAGGGTTTTTTCGTTTGTAGACAAGAAACTACAAATAAAAATTGGATGGGAAAATTTGTGTTCAAACACTAAATATTGTTTTAGTTTTGCCTCAGTCTATAGAGATCCTCATGGTATGTATGGGTATTATGAAAAACAAAAAATAAAGAACATGAATACAAAAATACGTCGCACCTATGTTGCGCCAACCCTGGATATCTTTATTGTAGAATTGGAGAATAGTATTGCAGCGGGCTCGGCACAAGTCGTTGTTCAGTCTCCAGATCAAGATGTAAATCATGTATGGGAATCTAATATTGCGGATGATCGCGAGATTTATTGGTAAGAACTATCCTTATTAGAACCAAACATCATGAAAACCAAACCATATCTTTACTTACAAGAAGACAATTACCTGAAATAGAGAATATCTATCAGCAAGGCACATTAAACAATATGGGTATTGTGTTGAATGGTATCCGTAAAGGTGTAGCTGGATATGGCTACGGTTATGGGTACGGCTATGGGTACGGTGCAAAGAAATAATTAGTACATTAGCAACATCTTAATTCCTCAAAATATGATTAGTCAAATAACCTCAGATGTAAGGATTTCGGTGGAGGCTCTTTATCAGCCAGAATATTCCAATCCAGATAATCTCCATTTCATGTTTGCATATCGTATTACAATAGAGAATCAAGGACTAGACACGATCCAATTAATCAGACGTCACTGGGATATTTTTGATGCGATAGGAGATCACAAACAAGTTGATGGAGAAGGTGTGGTTGGTGAACAACCTATACTTGAACCGGGACAAGTTCATCAGTATGCTTCCGGTTGCAATTTGCGAAGTGATATGGGTTATATGCAGGGATTTTATGAGATGCGGCGATTATCCGATGACGAACTCTTGGCCGTCGCCATTCCTCGCTTCAATCTCATCGCTGATTTCAGGATGAATTGATAAGTACAATTCAATGTCATCTTACGTATTTCTGCGTTATCGTTAAAGGGATTTAACAATCTCTTGTCGAATTATTGTGTACTTTTGACATTTGAAATATTATGTCAACTACAAAGTCACATGCCTTAGTATTAGGCGCTAGCGGACTCGTCGGTCTGCACACTACTAAAATGCTATTGCAGCAAAATACGTATGATGTAATCTATGCGGTGAGCCGTCGTGGAATTCCACTAGAACATGAGCGTTTAGTCCAAATTCATGCAGATTTCGATAGCATAGATCTTCATATTAATAATCTACCTATACATCACATTTTCAGCTGTTTAGGATCTACTCAGAAGAAAACTCCCAATAAAAAAGACTACGTCAAAATTGACCACGATTATCCTCTTAAAGTAGCTAAGATAGGTCAATCAAATGGTGCTAAAAAGTTTTCTTTTGTCTCCGCTTTGGGGGCAGATTCTAATTCTGCTACATTTTATATGCGAATGAAGGGAGAAACCGAAAAGGATATCCAAGAACTCAATTATAATGAATTACACATCATGCGACCAGCTCTCATCACAGGTGACCGCAAAGAGAGAAGACTAGCCGAGAACTTTGCTACGATGATTTTCAAATTGATAAATCCGCTATTAGTAGGTAAGTTAAAAAAATACAGAAGTGTCGAAGGACAAACGATAGCACAAGCCCTAGTGAAAACATCTGGGATCAACCATCCCGGTGTGCACATATATAATACAGAACAAATTAAACAACTCTCGTGAGCATATTAAGTACAGAAAAATTAAGTCATTCATTTCACGATCGCTGGCTTTTTCGTGATTTACATTTCGGAATGCAAGCCGGAGATCGTGTAGCTTTAGTAGGTATCAATGGTACCGGAAAGTCGACTTTGTTGAAGATTATGGCCGGTATAATGCAACCAGATAGCGGTACTGTGGTTAGTGAGCGCGGCATTCGAATTGGCTATTTACCGCAAGAACCTGACTTTGCACATTTGAATACGATCGAAGATTTTATTTATAGTGCAGATAATAAACAGCAGCAGCTTATTAAAGATTATGAGCGATTGATAGAATCAGAACACTATGATGTAGATGAGTTAGGCCGTATCTCTGATGAGCTAACCGCACTAAATGCTTGGGAATATGAACATCAGATCAAAACTATCTTAAATCGTTTACAAATATCTGATTTCGACAAAAAGATTTCGTCGATGTCCGGTGGCCAACAAAAAAGACTGGCTTTAGCCAAGTTGTTGATTGATGAACCAGACGTTTACATTTTGGATGAGCCTACCAACCATTTGGACATTGAAACGATTGAATGGTTAGAAAAACTGTTGACTTCAGGAAATAAAACTGTACTCATTGTATCGCACGATCGTTATTTTTTAGATCATGTATGTCAAGAGATTCGTGAGTTGGATAAGGGAGAAATATTTCAATATAAAGGAGATTATGCCAACTTCGTGGAGAAGAAGGCGGAGCGACATTTATCTCAAGTTGCTAGTGCAGATAAAGCACGAAACCTTTGGAAAAAAGAATTGGAATGGATGCGTCGTCAACCTAAAGCTCGCGGAACTAAATCTAAATCTAGAATTGAGGCCTTTTATGATTTGCAAGATAAATCTAAGGCACCAACGGAGCATGATAAAGTGCAGTTAAAAATGCAGACTTCGCGTCAAGGTTCCAAAATTATGGAGATCGATTCAGTTAGCAAATCATTCAAAAAGTTACCCATTATTGAAGATTTCACTTACACCTTTAAGAAAGGCGATCGTATTGGTCTAGCGGGAAGAAACGGAAGTGGTAAATCTACCTTTCTAAACTTAATCACAAAAGCACTGGAGCCCGACACGGGAAATATCTCTACGGGTGAAACTACGGTCATTGGATACTATAAGCAGGGAGGACTGGATTTCCGCGAAAATCAGCGTGTGATAGATGTCGTTAAAGACGTGGCAGAACATATTGATATGGGGAAAGATGGTATTATTACCGCGTCACAACTTCTTACTCAATTCCTTTTTCCTCCAGAAAAACAATTTGGTATGGTTTCCAAATTAAGTGGAGGCGAGCGTAAGCGATTACAGTTAATGCGTGTTCTGATGCTTAATCCTAATTTCTTAATTCTTGATGAGCCCTCCAACGATCTGGATATGGACACATTGAACATACTCGAAGATTTCTTGGAGCGTTTTCCAGGCGTGCTTTTATTAGTAACTCACGATAGATATTTATTAGATAAACTCACCGATCAACTATTCATATTCGATGGTACTGGATTTGTTAACACGTATAATGGAAATTATGCGGATTTCAAATTTGAGAACGATGAAAAGTTGAAAGCAGAAAAGAATAATAAAAATAAAATTCCTGAATTAGTAGCACCGGTTGAGTCAAAGCCTTTAAAATCCAAGATATCATATAAGGAACAGATAGAATATAATAATCTGGAATCGGAAATTGAAAAGACCGAAATTGAAATATCTGATCTTTCAGACAAATTGACACAAGTCACAGATCACCTAGAATTGAGCGAAATTGCTCAAAAAATAGATAATCTAAAAGTAGAGTTAGATAACAAATCTTCTCGCTGGCTTGAATTAGCAGAATTAATATAACGTTCCACGTGAAACATTAGTTAAATGTTTCACGTGGAACACAGGTAAGAATATTATGTTTGATAAATATAATGTCATTGTAGTAGGCGCAGGACATGCTGGTTGTGAAGCGGCAGCTGTTGCTGCAAATTTAGGTTCAAAAACACTCCTAATAACGATGAATATGGGTGTAATAGCCCAGATGAGCTGTAATCCAGCAATTGGTGGGGTTGCAAAAGGCCAAATTGTACGTGAAATAGATGCAATGGGTGGATACACCGGCATAATTGCTGATAAATCTACTATACAATTTCGCATGTTGAATAGATCTAAAGGACCAGCTATGTGGAGCCCACGAGCACAAAATGATCGCATGCGTTTTGCAGAAGAATGGCGTTGGCAACTGGAGGATATTCCTAATTTAGACATATGGCAAGATACCGTTAAAGAACTAATCGTAGAGGATAACATCGTTCGTGGTGTCATTACATCACTTGGTATTCGTATTGCCGCTGATGCTGTGGTATTGACTAACGGTACTTTTCTTAATGGTGTTATACATGTCGGCGAAAAAACATTTGGCGGCGGTAGAACAGGAGAAAAAGCGGCGACAGGATTAACTGAACAGTTGATTTCTTTAGGATTTGAAGCCGGGCGCATGAAAACGGGAACTCCACCACGTATTGATGGACGAAGTCTTGATTATACAAAAATGGATGAACAATGGGGAGACGATAACCCTGGTCGCTTTTCTTACACCGAAGTAGAACGTCCGCTACAAAAGCGGTGCTGCTGGATTACATACACAAATCCTGATGTTCACGAAGTCTTGAAAACAGGATTCGAACAATCACCCATGTTTACAGGACGTATCAAAGGATTAGGACCACGCTATTGTCCCTCTATCGAAGATAAAATAAATCGATTTGCAGAACGTGATAGACATCAAATCTTTGTAGAACCAGAAGGTTTTAGAACAGTAGAAATATATGTTAATGGTTTTTCTACATCACTTCCAGAAGACGTACAATTAAAAGCATTACGATATATTCCAGGATTTGAAACAGCTAAAATGTATAGACCTGGATATGCAATAGAGTACGATTACTTTCCACCAATGCAATTAGATTTAACATTGGAAACACAACGCATAAAACATTTATTCTTTGCCGGACAAATCAATGGTACTACCGGCTATGAAGAAGCTGCAGCTCAAGGCTTCATAGCCGGTATCAATGCGCACCAAAGGATCAACGATCAACACGAACTAATTTTAAAAAGATCGGAATCTTATATCGGTGTGCTAATTGATGATTTGGTAACTAAAGGTACAGACGAACCATACCGTATGTTTACCTCACGCGCTGAACACAGATTATTATTGCGACAAGATAACGCTGATATCAGATTAACTCCAATTGCATATAAATTAGGATTGGTAGGAGATGATAGAATGAGTAGGGTAGAGGAGAAAATCAGTAAATCGGATAAGATTGTCCAACACCTTCGAAACACCAGCACAGAACCATTAGAAGTAAATTCACACCTAACAAACTGGGGTTCTACAGCAATTAACCAGAAAACAAGATTATTCCATATTTTAAGCAGACCTCAAGTCGACATCAAATCCCTAGCTTTAGCGGACAAAAACTTAGGTGCATTTTTGAACAATTTTGATGAAGAAACTATTGAACAAGCAGAAATAAAAGTGAAATACGATAGCTACTTCGAGAAAGAAATGGAGCTCGTGAATAAAATGAAGAAGATGGAAGATAAGGAGATCCATCTAGATTTTGATTATAGTGCCATTAATTCACTTTCAACAGAAGCTAGGCAAAAACTATCTGTTGTCAAGCCGCGCACTTTAGGTCAAGCTTCTCGCATTTCAGGTGTGTCACCAGCAGATATTAGTATTTTAATGGTACATATATAATAACTACCTTATTTACAGGTAGTTATTATAATATTTATAACAACGTATTTAAAGCTTACTGGAAGTAATATTTTAGAAAATATGGACAGTGTATCCAAAAGACGTAAAAGTCTCTTAAATCATCTAATAATAACGTTAAATAAGAACATAGTTTTACTATTACTTGCTAGCATCATTTTGCTAGCATTTCAACAATGTGCGAACATGTCGAGACCAACTGGTGGCCCAAAAGACTCGATCCCGCCGAATGTACTCGCAGAACTTCCGGCAAATTTCTCCACCAATTTTACGGCGCGCAAAATTCAGATTACATTTGATGAGTTTGTAAAAACCACCAACCAGCAGAAAGAATTTAGTATTTCCCCAGATTTGGATGTACCTGCTATATACAAAATACGCAAACGTGATCTACACATTCAATTACCTGATAGTCTCGAAGAAAATACAACCTATACCATCAACCTCGGTAAGGGATTAGTAGATTTCAATGAAGGAAACCCAATTCTAAATTACACCTACGTTTTCTCAACGGGGCCGGAATTAGATTCCCTATCCATAGAAGGGAGCGTTAGCAATGGTTATACACAATCATTCGATCCCGAGAAAGATAAAGATATCAATGTCATATTGATTCCCACCAGTCGCGATTCAATTTTTGGTAAGAAAAAAGCTTCCATATTTACAACAGTAGATACCTCCGGCACATTTCGACTTCAAAACTTAAAAGAGGATACGTATCGCATTTATGCCATTAAAGAGCAAAACAATGACCGAACATACAATTCACCAGATGAATGGATTGGTTTTCTACAGGATAGTATCGTACTTCGCCGTGATACTAGCGGAATTCATCTTGAATTAAGCAAAGGGCCTATCCAAAATTTCAGGATGTTAGAACGTAAACTAGAAAGCACTGGTATGGCACTACTAGTCTTTAATAAAATATTAGAACAACCAAGCGTTCGAGTCTTAGATCCCGCAGTTATAAACGATGACGCAATTCCAATATTTGCACCAACCAACGACTCAGTACGTGTATATTTACCACATTTGGATTTTGATTCTGTCAAATTTGAATTGTCCGATATCACAGGTGTACTGGATACAAGTGTTATCCGTAAACCTAGAAATCTAAAATTAGAAAGATCCATAACGCCAAGATTTAGTATCACCAACAAAGTAGATCGTGTCAAACACATACAGTTATCAGCTGGAACGCCCCTAAAGCAGATAGACAAATCGAAAATTATTCTGGTAGAAGATTCTATTCCACGCCGCAATTTTCAATTGCAAGTAGACAGTATCAATCCAGAAAGGTACCACATCAGATTCAATTGGCGACCGAAAAGAAATTACGAATTAACGCTCGAGGAAGGCGCGATGCAAGGCTATTTTGAAGAAGTAAATAAGGAAGAAAAAATCCAATTTACGATGAATGAAGCCGAAAGCTACGGAGATATTGCTTTGACATTCAATGGACTAGACACGGCTCAACAGTACGTGATCGAATTGATTTCAGAAAATAAAGAGAAGATCTTTGAATCACAGATATTACCAACAAATCATCAATTGGCTTACCGGAAATATCCAACTGGAAAATACAGTATTCGTGTGATTTGGGATCGCAATAGAAATGGCAAATGGGATCCGGCTGACGTATGGACATTGACTAATCAAGAGCCGATTTGGTACTTAGACAGAACTTTTACCATCCGAGCCAACTGGGAACAAAATGAGACGATAGATGTGCTATTTAATATACGTTAAATAGCACCTTCATCTTTAAACCACGAACTATACTTTACATAATTATGTGGCAGTTTATCGATCAGGGACAACTGCTCGTCAGTCAATGGCTTAATTTTCTTCGCTGGTACACCAGCATAAAGATAGCCTGATTCGCAAACTGTGTTTTCTAATACAACTGCACCAGCAGCAATAATCACGTGACTTTGCACCACAGCAAGATCCATCACAATCGCACCCATACCTACTAACACGTGTGAATGTATGACACAACCATGTACAATCGCATTATGGCCAATGTTGACATACGATCCAATATCGGTACCATTCCTTTCGTAAGTTCCATGAATGGTTACATTATCTTGAATATTCGTGTAACGCCCTATTTTAATATAATTAACATCTCCACGAATAACGGCATTAAACCAGATGGAGCAATGTGAACCAATAGTAACATTGCCTACAATCGTACAATTAGGGGCTAGATAAGCGTCTAATGCAATCTGTGGAACATGTTCGCCTACGGGCAAAATAATAGCTGACATAAACTAAAAATTAGTAAACAGTATCTTGTAATTCGGCGGCGTGATTAGGGTAATCCGTTGTATAATGTAGACCCCGACTTTCTTTGCGCGCCATGGCTGATTTTACGACCAGATAAGCTACTTGTATAACGTTTCGTAGCTCACATAGTTTTACGGACAAACGGGTATTCTTATAGAAGGATTCAGTCTCGTCATATAATAAACCCAATCGACGCATGGCGCGTTCTAAGCGAAAATCAGAACGTACAATACCTACATAATCACTCATCAGCTTTTGCGTTTCACGTAAATTGTGCGTTACTAGGATATCCTCGTTGGATAAACTCGTATCTGCATCATCCCATTCAGGAATACCGGTTCTATGAGAAAGAGAATCGAATAGGTTTTCCACATCTTTAAAAATACGATGTGCATAAACTGCCGCTTCTAACAATGAATTGGAAGCCAATCGATTAGCTCCATGCAAACCAGTTGAAGCACATTCTCCACAAGCGTACAAATGTTGAATACTCGTTGCTCCGTTGCCATCTACCATAATTCCCCCACATAAATAATGAGCAGCTGGTGATACCGGTATGAAATCCGTACACATATCCACACCAATACGCATACATTGTTCATAAATGTTTGGAAAGTGTTCTAAAATAGCATCTTTATTACGATGGGTAATATCTAAATAAACATAATCCAAACCCGATTTCTTCATTTCTAAATCTATTGCACGAGCTACGATATCTCTAGGTGCCAACGATCCACGCGCATCATACTCCTCCATAAAAGAGCTACCATCCGCACGACGAAGAATACCCCCAAAACCACGAACTGCTTCCGAAATCAGAAAAGCTGGATATTCTGCTGGATTAAACAATGCTGTTGGGTGGAATTGAATGAATTCCATATTACGTACCTTACCCTTTGCACGATATACCATCGCAATACCATCACCAGTTGCAATCGTAGGATTTGTGGTACTAGAATAGACATGTCCCGCACCGCCAGTCGCCATCAAAGTCACTTTAGAAAGGAACTTTTCCACACGACCTGTTGCTGTATTCAACGCATAAATACCATAACAAGAGATATCTTCAGATCGTTTATCCACATGTATACCTACATGATGCTGCGTAATCAAATCTACCGCAAAATAATGCGTGAAGATCTCTATATTAGGATGAGCATGTACACGTTCTAACAAAGCGCGTTCAATTTCATAACCAGTGATATCTTTATAATGTAATATACGGTGCGCTGAATGTCCACCTTCCTTGGCTAAATCATAACTACCTGATGCTTCTTTGTCAAAGCTAGTACCGTACGCAATCAATTCGGCAATACGATCTGGTCCCTCTTTGATAACATGCTCTACTACAGCAGGATCACACAAACCATCGCCCGCAATATGCGTATCAGCAATATGATCTGCAAAGCTATCTGATGCATCAATAACGACTGCTACGCCACCCTGCGCATATTTTGTATTGGATTCATCTTCATTAGATTTGGTTACGATTAAGACTTTACCCAGGGTAGCGGCCTTCAATGCAAAACTTAAACCAGCTATTCCAGAACCAACAATTAAGAAATCAGTACACTTTTCAGACATGGGTAAACGAAGTAATAATAGACCAACAAATTAACAAATAATGTGGAAAACATGTCTATAAACAGTGGAGTGAAAAGCAAAACTTTATTTTATTCCACAATATTATACCAAAATCAATTATTTGTGAAAACATATTACCACATCATCAATCCAATATTAACAAAATGTAAACAACAAAGATTTCACATTACCACATGGAAAAAATAAAAGACCTAAAACTAGATATCTGATAATCAGCTTAAATCTATATTTGAAATTGTGGATAAGGTGTGGATAAACCAAAAAAAGTATACCGGCACTATGAAAATAGAAACACTTATCCCCATTATCCACACACTAATAAACAATAAGATCATTTTATATAAATCTATTTATTAATTATTGAAAAAAAGGAATGTGGATTTCGTTTGAAATTGTTTCTTTACTTTTGTCCTGTTCCTCTGTCATAGGAAACATTACCACCAGCGCATAGAAGAGAAAATGGATAATAGGTTTGATACTGTTTTGGAAGCTAAAGGATATATTGATCATCCTATCGATCCATCGATAGATTTGATCGCAGAAATCGAGCGTCTGAAAAAAGAAAAAAATGCCGTGATCTTGGCTCATTATTACCAGGAAAGCGAAATTCAAGATATTGCAGATTACATTGGCGACAGCTTGGGATTGTCGCAGCAAGCCGCTAAAACAGAGGCAGATGTAATTCTTTTCGCCGGTGTGCATTTCATGGCCGAAACGGCGAAAATCTTATCACCGGCGAAAAAAGTATTATTACCAGATTTAAAAGCAGGGTGTTCATTATCAGATAGTTGTCCACCGCACTTATTTGCAAAATTCAAGGAGCAATATCCTGATCATTTGGTGATCACCTATGTGAATTGTACGGCAGAGCTCAAAGCTTTATCCGACATTGTATGTACCTCCAGCAACGCGGTGCAAATTGTAGAAAGCTTACCCAAAGACCAGAAAATAATCTTTGGACCAGATCGCAATCTGGGAGCATATGTACAAAAGAAAACCGGTAGAGATTTGGTGCTGTGGAATGGTGCTTGTATGGTGCATGAAATTTTTTCGCAGGATAGAATCAATGGCTTAAGAGTCGATTATCCAGCCGCCAAATTCATCGCACATCCAGAATGTGAAGATCACATTTTAGCGCAGGCCGATTACATCGGATCCACATCAGGAATGCTTAAATACACGATTGAAAATTCGGCAGATACATTTATCGTAGCCACCGAATCGGGTATTCTGCATCAAATGCAAAAAGCAAATCCAAGTAAAACATTCATTCCGGCTCCGCCGAATAATCTGTGCGCTTGCAACGATTGTCCGCACATGAAGCTGAATACCTTGGAGAAATTGTACAACTGCTTATACTACGAATTGCCTGAAGTGGTACTTCCAGCAGATGTGATTCAACGTGCTCAAAAACCCATTGAACGCATGCTGGAAATCTCGGAACGACTGGGATTATAATTCACTTTTTACACGAATACTATGTTTGACAATAGCGAAAAAACAGATATCAAGGAATTAGGAGAATTTGGATTGATTGCCCACTTGACGCAGTCGGTAACATTAACACAAGCTTCCTCCATTAAAGGTATTGGAGACGATGCGGCCGTGCTTAATTTCGAAGGAAAGAAAACCCTTATTTCCACCGATTTATTATTAGAAAACGTACATTTTGATTTGCGCTATGTGCCCCTAAAACATCTGGGATACAAAGCCGTACAAGTCAATTTGAGTGATATATATGCCATGAATGGCACGGCTTCTCAGATCACCTTCTCGATCGGAATGTCTTCCAAGTTTCCATTGGAAGCCGTCGAAGAGATTTATGAGGGCGCGCTATTAGCTTGCAACAAGTACAATATCGATCTGATTGGTGGCGATACCTCCTCCAGTCAGCAAGGATTGGTACTGTCTGTCACGAGCATTGGCTACGCAGATGAGGCTGATATTACGTACCGTTCGGGTGCTAAAGAAGGCGATTTATTATGTGTTTCTGGAGATTTGGGTGGAGCGTATGTCGGTCTGCAATTGTTAGAACGCGAGAAACAGATTTTCTTAGAAAATCCTAATATTCAGCCCGATCTGGAAGGAAAAGATTACATTATAGAACGTCAATTGAAACCTGATGCGCGCGGCGACGTGGTCGAATTATTGAGACAGCTGGATATCAAACCCAATGCAATGATCGATGTATCGGATGGTTTGGCATCGGAGATTTTGCATATTGCAAAAGCGTCTAATGTCGGTTGTACGATCTATGAAGATAAAATTCCATTGGATCCAATGACTTACGATACGGCACGTGAATTTGGCTTAGATCCTACGATCTGTGCCTTGAGTGGAGGCGAGGATTACGAGTTGTTATTCACTATTCCGCAAGCAGATTACGACAAAGTGAAAAACCAGTTGGATATCACCGTGATTGGCCATATGACCGAAGCATCAGCAGGTTGTCAGATGATCTCTAAATCCGGAAAAGTACATCCTTTGCAAGCGCAGGGATGGAACGCGTTTAAGTAGGTAACACGTCATCGCGCGGAGGCACGGCAATGCGATCTTTTTCTGATTGATAAATTATTATAATGCTTTAGATTGCCACAACCTCGTACCTCGGTTTCGCAAAGACGATCCCTTACTAGTTCGTGCTGACGGAAGTTTCGTCATTACGAGGAGGAACGACGACCTGATCTATATCATTTTGAGTTGAAGTCTATGTAACAGGCATAATAATAGAAATCAAAAGGCGGTATTATACCGCTTTTTGATTTTTATGAAGACAATCCCTACGTCTGTATCACACCTACATTATAACGTTCCATCGTCGGATTTTGATTCGCTGCTTCTATCCCCATCGAGATGATTTTACGCGTATCCTTTGGATCAATCACACCATCTACCCACAAACGAGCTGCTGCATAATACGGGCTCAACTGCTTTTGATAGGTTGCATTGATCTTTTCTAATAACGCTTCTTTTTCCTGCTCAGTCAGCTCTTTATTTTGCGCTTTCAGCGTAGCTTCCTGAATTTGTAACAAGGTTTTTCCAGCCGAAGCGCCGCTCATCACCGCCATTTGAGCAGTTGGCCAAGCATAAATCAATCGTGGATCATACGCTTTTCCACACATGGCGTAGTTGCCCGCACCATAGCTATTACCCACAATAAATGTGAATTTAGGCACCACAGAATTCGCCATAGCATTCACCATTTTTGCGCCATCTTTTATGATTCCGCCCTGTTCCGATCGTGATCCTACCATAAAACCCGTCACATCCTGCAAGAATACTAGCGGAATTTTTTGCTGATTGCAATTCATGATAAAGCGAGCCGATTTATCCGCAGAATCCGAATAAATCACGCCACCCATCTGCATTTCCGTCGCATTTCCGGGCTTTTTGGCTTTTACAACCTGCCGCTGATTGGCTACAATTCCTACTGCCCAACCATCCACGCGCGCTAGCGCACAGATAATCGTCTTTCCGTAATCCTTTTTATATTCCTCCAGACTACCTTTATCCACAATACATTTCAACACCTCATGCATATCATAAGGCTTTAACCGATCCTGCGGAAAGTAATCATACAAATAGTTAGCATCATGCACTGGTGCTGCTGCCGCAATACGCGAGAAATGTGCCTTATCTTGATGACCAAACTTATCCACAATACCACGAATAGCATCAAGGCAACTTTTGTCATCAGGATATTTATTATCTGTAACGCCTGAGATTTCGCAATGCGTTGTCGCGCCACCCAAAGATTCATTACCAATCACTTCTCCGATGGAAGATTTTACTAAATACGAACCTGCTAAAAATACCGATCCGGTACCTTCTACAATGAGTGCATAATCTGACATGATCGGTAAATAAGCGCCGCCTGCTACGCAGGAACCCATGATAGCCGATATTTGCGGAATCCCCATAGACGATATCTTCGCATTATTCCTGAAAATTCGTCCAAAATGTTCTTTATCTGGAAATATTTCGTCTTGCATCGGTAGATACACACCGGCCGAATCCACCAAGTAGATAATGGGCAAATGATTTTCCATGGCGATTTCTTGTGCGCGCAGATTTTTCTTAGCACTAATGGGAAACCAAGCGCCCGCTTTTACTGTGGCATCATTAGATACCACGACGCACAATCTTTGCTGTATATAACCCAATACGATGACCACGCCACCATTCGGGCAGCCACCATGTTCTGGATACAAATCTTCTCCCGCAAAACTCCCAATTTCTACATAGTCACTATCGTCATCCAATACATAGCTTACACGTTCCCACGCGGTCATCTTACCTTTGGCTTGGTGCTTTTCGATCTTTTTGAGACCGCCACCCAAACGTAGTGTTTCTGTTTTTTTTTGGAGTTCAGACAATAAGTTTTCCATACAATATGCGATCTACTGAAATACTAATTTACAACTGGTTGTATTGTTAAATTTGTATAAATATCATAAAATTTAATTTGTTTTTTATAATATTTGTAAAGTATTTATCACGCCCTATGTGAGCCTAAGCAAAATTTTATGATGAAAAATTCAGTTGATACAGAACAATTACAAATGGTAAGGCAGAGTGCAAGAGATTTTGCGCTGGCGCATATCAAACCGCATATCATGGCTTGGGATGAACCCCAAAAATTTCCCGTGGATTTATTCAAAAAATTGGGTGAATACGGCTTTATGGGTATTCTCGTGCCAGAAGAATATGGCGGTGCAGGACTAAGCTATCAAGAATATATTGCTATTCTTGATGAAATATCCAAAGTATGTGGCTCTATTGGCCTGTCCGTTGCTGCGCACAATTCTTTGTGTACAAATCATATTCTTTCCTTTGCCAACGAAGAGCAAAAGCAAAAATATCTTCCTAAGCTCGCCACAGGCGAATGGATTGGCGCTTGGGGCCTTACCGAAACAGGATCTGGTTCCGATGCTGGCGGTTTGTCTACTGTTGGGGTCTTAGATGGCGATCATTATGTGATTAATGGTAACAAAACCTTTATCACGCATGCCATATCGGGCGATGTAGCTGTCGTCATGGTGAGAACAGGAGAAAAGGGAGACAAACACGGCGTTTCAGCTTTTATCATAGAAAAAGGTACGCCTGGATTCACTGCCGGTCAGAAGATGGATAAACTAGGTATGCGTGCATCCGAAACGGCCAGTTTATTTTTCGATAATTGTCGCGTACACAAAAGTCAGATGATTGGCGATATAGGCACAGGATTCGTACAAGCGTTGAAATTGTTGGATGGAGGACGTATTTCCATTGCCGCATTATCATTAGGCATAGCGCGTGGTGCTTACGAGTGTGCATTGAAATATGCACAAGAGCGAGAGCAATTCAACAAACCAATTTTCGAATTTCAAGATGTATCGTTTAAATTAGCAGATATGGCTACCGAGATTGAAGCATCGGAATTACTAGTTAGACACGCTGCTATATTGAAAGATCAAGGCGAGAAAGTAACCAAAGCAGGAGCGATGGCCAAATTGTATGCATCAGAAACGGCGGTCCGAGTATCTAATGAAAGTGTGCAGATCCATGGTGGCTATGGCTTTACCAAAGATTTTGCTGCTGAGAAGTATTTTAGAGACGCGAAGCTATGTACTATTGGAGAAGGCACGAGTGCTATTCAGAAAATGGTCATCGCGCGAGAAATAAAGAAAGATGTCGTATAAGGATATTCAAATAATAGATTGTGTACGCGATGCCATTCAGGCATTAGAACAACACATTCCGGTGCAGCAGAAGATCGATTATATCAATCTTCTGCTTTCTAGTAATGCGTTTGCATGCCTCGATGTAGGCAGTTTTGTATCACCGAAAGCGGTACCACAAATGGCAGATACGGCAGCCGTAATTGCAGGTTTGCAGAAAACAAATGATACCAAACTATCCGTCATCGTCGCTAACGAACGCGGAGTGAGAGAAGCGCTAGAACATGATCAGATTGATTATTTGGGTTATCCATTTTCTATATCCGAGACCTTTCAACAGCGAAATACACACAGTAGTATAGCAGAATCCTTCGATCGCGTGAAGTTAATGCAGGAGTTAACAGCAGCAAGTAATAAAGAAATGCTGATCTATATCTCCATGGCATTCGGAAATCCTTATGATGATCCTTGGCATGCAAATTTAGTAGTGCATTGGATACAACAATTGCAGGATATAGGCATAACCAATTTCTCCATAGCAGATACCACAGCAGAAGCGACGACAAGCAGTATTACAGACGTGTTAAATCTAGTAAACCAACATTTTCCAGATCTAAAGCCTAGTATTCATCTGCATAGCAGACCAGAAAATGCGTTAGCGAAGATAGATGCCGCATACGAAGCCGGATGCCGTAAATTCGAAGGCGCTATTTTAGGTTATGGAGGATGCCCGTTTGCGCAGGATAATTTGGTGGGAAATATGCCGACCGAATTGCTGTTACGACGTTTCGAGAAAAGTTCGATCGAAGAATTGCAACCTATTATTACAGCGTTTCAAGAATTAGTGAAGCCAACTATAAGTCATCATTGAGGCCATGGAAACACCGTACCATTACATCAAAACCCGTAAAGAAGGACACATTTTTCACTTGATCTTGGCGCGTCCTGCGAAGCGGAATGCATTTACACCTGCTACGATTAGCGAAATAGCACATGTGGTGGAGCAGATCAATCAGGATGATGAGATCACGGTCGTCGTGCTTTCTGCAGAAGGACCAGTTTTTTGTGCCGGAATGGATCTCAAGACATTTCGCGATGAAAGTCTGGATGTCAGAAATGAAGCCATTCCTCCTATAGATATCTCCTTAGGAGAAGTGTTAACAAAATTGTATAAACCTTCCATCGCCGTAGTAGAAGGAGATGTGATTGCTGGCGGATTTTTGTATGTACTCGGATGTACCTATGTATTGGCCAAACCAGAAGTACGTTTTAGGCTTCCTGAATTGGATCTTGGCATATTTCCGTTTCAAGTAATGGCAAGTTTGCTTCGCGTCGTACCAGAAAAGAAAGTGTTACAATTGTGTTTGAATACTGATTATTTTTCTGCTGAAGAAGCGGCATCATTAGGTATTGTCGATGGATATTTGGAGGAAGATACCTTGCAAAACTTGCTGGAAAAATTCGCCAACGCCAATGTATCTGTACTAAAAACAGGATATGAATCCATTCTTAAATTGAGATATTTGCATTCGGATGAGCATTATAGATATTTAAAGCAAGTGCTGGATAAGCTGAAATAAACTGCCAAACGAATTAAAAAAGGTAGTTTCTTGTAAGAGAAACTACACATCATCTTTATACATTAAAACCTCCCCAACACCACGAACCATCTTGAGTAGCAGAAACATTTAGTTATGTATATTGTTAATAAGTTTGTTACTTTGTAATCTATTTTGAACATTTCTCCCTTATGAGCATAGAGATTGGATCCAAACTAAAGAATATTATATTCCCATCCGATTTACGAAAATTGAAAGAGACTGACCTAGAGGAAGTTTGTTCTGATTTGCGGCAATATATTATTGACATAGTTTCGGTAAATGGTGGGCACTTTGCAGCTAGTTTGGGTGTGGTCGAGCTGACTGTAGCGCTACATTATGTGCTCAATACACCGTATGACCAAATCGTGTTTGATGTTGGTCACCAAGCTTATGGTCATAAAATTCTAACAGGGAGAAGAGAAAATTTTCATACGAATCGCATTATAGGCGGACTGTCTGGATTTCCAAAACGATCCGAAAGTGAATACGACGCATTCGGTGTCGGACATTCGTCCACCTCTATTTCTGCTGCCTTGGGTATGGCGGTGGCTTCTGCTTACAAAGGAGAACACGATCGTCAGCACGTAGCCATTATTGGCGATGGCGCACTAACGGGCGGGATGGCATTCGAAGCACTCAACCATGCAGGGATTGAAAAATCCAATATTTTGGTTATTTTGAATGACAATTGCATGTCCATCGACCCCAATGTTGGAGCTTTGAAGGATTACCTCACCAATATTACCACTTCTAAAAGTTACAATCGATTTAGAGACGATTTGGTTAACGTTTTAGCGAAGATTTCTAAGAATGGACCAAATGCATATGGCTGGGCAAAGAAATTGCAACAAACCATCAAAGGAACGTTGTGGGAGAATGCTAATCTTTTTGAATCACTTAACTTCAGGTATTTTGGTCCAGTAGACGGGCACGATGTCAATCAATTGGCTAAGACTATTGAAGATCTGAAACATATCCCTGGACCGAAGCTATTGCATGCCATGACCGTAAAAGGAAAAGGATATGCACTAGCGGAGAAAGACCAAACCAAGTGGCATGCGCCCGGTTTGTTCGACAAGATCACGGGTGAGATCAAGAAAACGATTTACGAAAAGCCGCAAGCGCCGAAATACCAAGATGTATTCGGACATACTTTAGTGGAATTGGCTGAATCTAACGAGGCAATTATGGGAATCACCCCAGCAATGCCAAGTGGTTCATCCATGAATATCATGATGAAGGCGATGCCAAATCGCGCATTTGATGTCGGCATAGCAGAGCAACATGCCGTTACCTTCAGTGCCGGATTAGCCACGCAAGGATTAGTACCATTTTGTAATATATATTCTTCGTTCATGCAGCGCGCATTCGATCAAGTGATCCATGATGTCGCGTTACAGAATTTAAATGTCGTATTCTGTCTAGATAGAGCCGGTTTGGTTGGCGCAGATGGACCAACACATCATGGCGCGTACGATATTGCGTACATGCGCTGTATTCCAAATATGGTAGTTGCTTCACCCATGAATGAAGAAGAGCTCCGCAATATGATGTTTACGGCACAATTGCCAAATAAAGGGCCATTCAGCATTCGTTATCCACGAGGATCTGGCGTGATGCCCGATTGGAGAAAACCATTTAGAGAACTTGCTATTGGTAAGGGACACAAAATCTGTGATGGCGAAGAAGTAGCGGTTCTAAGTTTCGGTCATATAGGTAATGAAGTCATCAAAGCCTTTAAACAGATCAGCGAAGAAGGGATTCATCCCGCACATTATGATATGCGCTTCGTCAAACCATTGGATGAAGAGCTGTTGCATCAAATCTTTGCTAAATTTCAGAAAGTAATCACCGTAGAAGATGGTTGCTTGATGGGCGGATTTGGATCTGCAATCCTAGAATTTATGGCAGAGCACAATTATCAAGCACAAGTGGTGCGATTGGGTATCCCAGATGATATTGTAGAGCATGGTGATCAAGAAGAACTATGGCAGATATGCCGCTACGATGCGACTGCGATAGCAGAAGAAATAAATAAACTAACAGCTGGCCGCAAAACCCAAACTTTGGTCGGATAATTGCTTGATAATTCTTTCAATATGAGTGCCCTAGAGGTAATTTCTATCTCTGGGTTAAAATACGCGTTATTAACTACCAAAGTTTTCCACAAAGCCTTTCGAACATCTAAGAAATGCCGAATTATTTAGAGAAAAATTAGCTATACAAAATCGATGTTAATAAAAAAATATTGACTACAAAAATTGTAGTTATAACGCTCATTTTAATGTGTAATAATCTGATTATTAAGACATTAATCTTTTTTTATATTTTTAGTTTTATAGCTCAGAAAAAATTGTCATCTTCGTTGTAAGAGAAAGTTTTTAACAGCTTTTTTGTCAATCATTGGTTTTCAAGTTATTAACAATTTACGA